>NZ_JBHYGG010000002.1:0-59159 GCF_051859125.1 Gemmata sp. | reverse complement strand
GGCCCCGCACAACCCGCGGTCGACTCCCCCCCCGCGGACCGGGGGCGGGAGTCGTGTGGGCCGGGGTCTGGTCCGCGCCGGGGCGCCGAGCGTGGGGTGAGCGTCACCCCCTCGCTCGGCGCTCGGGCTCGGACCAAAACGGAACGCGAAGTCACGCGGTGGCCGGGAGCCCCTGTTCGGCGCGGGCGGCGGGCGTGACCCCCTCGGCGTGCGGTTTCGGCGTGATCCGCGAGCCGAGGTGGTTGGCGTAGGCCTTGGTGAGTTCCGCCCCGAACAGGAAGATCTGCGAGGCGTAGTACAGCCACACGAGCAGCACCGCGAGCGACCCGGCCGCCCCGTAGGCCGAGCCCACCCCGGCCCGGCCGAGGTACAGGCCGATCAGGAACTTCCCGAGCGAGAACATCACGGCCGTGACCGCGGCCCCGAACCACACGTCCCGCCACGCGATCACCGCGTCCGGCAGGTACTTGTAGATCAGCGCGAACAGCACGGTCACGACGACCACGTCGACGGTGGTGGTCACGATCAGCCCGACCGTTCCGGTCTGCCAGTCGCCGAGGAGCGTGCCGACCGCGGCCAAGGCGCTGCTGACGACCAGCGACACCAGGAGCAGGAACGCCACGCCGAGGACCATCGAGAGCGAGAGGAACCGGTCCCGGACGAACCCCCACACCCCGCGGCCGGGCTTCGGCTGCACCTCCCAGATGGTATTGAGCGCGTCCTGCAACTGCCCGAACAGTCCGGCCGCCCCGAACAACAGCATCGCGACCCCGAGGACCGAGCCGATCGCCCCGGCCCCGGGCTTGCTCGCGCTCTCCACCATCGTCTCGACCGCCTCCCCGCCCTGGGCGCCGACGAGGTTCTGCACCTGCGCAGAAATCTGCCCCTGCGCGGCCTCCTGGCCGAGGACCATCCCGGCGATCGCGATGGCGATGACCAGGAGCGGCGCGAGCGAGAACACGGCGTAGTACGCCAGTGCGGCCCCGAGCCGCGGGGCCTTGTCGTTGACCCACTCGGACGCGGCCTCGACGACGATCGACTTGGCGGACGAGAAGCTCGGTACGGCGGGCGCACTCACTGGTGGGCTCCTGACAGGGAAGCGGACCCCGGGCGGGGACTCGGCGCGGTCCGGTGCCGTAGCCGATGCAACCCGCGGGCCGATTGTTGCGCGATCCCCGGTCGCACGGCCGGGCAGCGGAGTTCCCGTTCCGCGTCGACCCCCGGACCGTGCGCGACTCCACCCGGCGAACCGCGGCCGCACGGGAGCGGCACACACCCCTCGTTTACGTGTGGCCGCGGCTCGCCGGGACGTGCTTTCCGGATGCGCCTGGGCACCCCACGCACTCCGCGGGCGACGAACACATTCCCAGGCGGATTGGCACGGTCGGTGCATGACCTTTACCCAGCTAACACACGTCGGGCCACCTTCCCCCGGCCCGCCCCACACGCTCCCGACACGTCACAGAGCCCGTCCCACAAGAGCCGGCGACTTCGGTCGCCGGCTCCGTCTTTCCTGGGGTTGCCCCGCCCGTCCGGGTGCGTACGCAAGCACTGTGCGCCCAAAAAACCGACAAGGGGTCTGCGACATGGACGAGCAGCAGGGTGCGGGCCGCACCGCGGTCCGGAGCGTGTCGGCGTGGTTCTTCCTTAACGGGTTCACTCTGGCGGCGTGGGTGGCCCACGTCCCCCGACTGAAAGAAGACCTGCACACCACGACCGGGCCGCTCGGGCTGGCGCTGCTGTGCATGTCGGCCGGTGCGGTGCTGGGCATGACGCTCGCCCCGCGGGTCACGCGCCGCGTCGGCGCGGCGCGGGCCGCGTGGCGGGCCGGCACCGTGATGGCGCTGCTCCTCGGGTTCCCGCTGTCCGCCGGGTCCGTGCCCGGGCTCGGCCTCGCGCTACTCGCGTTCGGGGCCGCCAACGGGATCATGGACGTGACCATGAACACCGCAGCCGCGGCCGTCGAGCGCGACCTCGGCCGGCCGGTGATGTCGGCGTTCCACGGGTGGTTCAGCGTCGGAATGGTGCTGGGCGTCCTCGGCGGCGTCGCGGCGCTGTCCGCGGGCCTGCCGCCGCTGGCGCACGCCGGGGGCGTGCTCGCCCTCGCCGGCGTGCTGCTCTTCGCGGCCCCGCCGACCGGGATCGGGACCCCGCCCGCCCCGACCGAAGCGGCACCGGCCGCCGGCGGCAACAGCGGCCGCGTGTTCGCGCTCGCGGCGCTGGCGTTCGTGAGCATGTTCCTCGAAGGCGCGGTCGCCGACTGGGCCGGGCTGCTCTCGGCCGGGTTCGGGGCCGACTCGGCGACCGCGCCGCTCGCCTACGTCGCGTTCACCGTGACCTGGGCGGCCGGGCGGTTCGCGGGCGACGCGCTGACGCGCGCCGCGGGCGACGTGGTCATGGGCCGCCTCGGCGGGGTCCTCGCGGCGGCGGGCATCCTGGTCGGCGTGCTCTCCGAGTCGCCGCTCGGCGTGGCCGCCGGGTGCGCCGTGATCGGCTTGGGCCTCGCGAACGTCGTCCCGATCCTGTTCCGGGCCGCGGCCGCGGTCGACCCGAGCGGGCGGGGCACGGCGATGGCGACCGTCACGGGCGTGGGGTACGCCGGGTTCCTAGTCGGCCCGCCGGCCGTCGGGTTCCTGGCCGAAGCGGTCGGGCTCCCGCGCGCCCTGCTGCTCGTCGTGGTCGGCGGCGTCGCCCTGACCGCTGGGGCCGGCGCGCTGCGCCCGCGGGCGAGGTGAGCCGCACGCTGTGCCGCCGGGCAGCGGCGGCGTCACCGCACGCAACGTGTCGCGGTGCGCGTGTCGTTCCCTCGCTGGTCCCCTTCCGGCGAGCGGAAGCACCGCGGGCACGACACGCCCACCACGGTCCGCGGGTCGGCCGCCTCCTCGGGGGTGAGCACGCCCTGGCACGCGAAGCACAGCCCGTGGCCCGACTCTTCCAGCCCGGGCGTGAGGGCGACCCGCTTGTCGAACACGAAGCAGATGCCGTCGAAGTGCGCGCCCCCGCACTCCTCGAAGTACTTCAGGATGCCGCCGTCGAGCTGGAACACGTTCGCGAACCCGCGGCCGATCAGGTACGGGGCCGCCTTCTCGCACCGGATGCCGCCGGTGCAGAACGTGACGACCGGGACCGCGGGGTCGGCCGGCGGCAGCCTGTCGGCGGCGGCGGGGAAGTCGCGGAAGTGCTCGACGCCGATGGGCACCGCACCGCGGAACGTGCCGAGCCCGACCTCGAAGTTGTTCCGCGTGTCGAGCAGCGTGACCGGCCGGCCCTCGTCGAGCCACCGCTTCAGCTCCCGCGCCCCGAGTCGCGGGGCCGGGCGGGTCACCGGGTCGACGCCGGGCACCCCGAACGCGATGATCTCCTTCTTGATCTTCACCAGCATCCGCGAGAACGGCTGCTCGCGGCTCGTGCTCACCTTCGCTTGCAACCCCTCCAGCCCGGGGACGCCCCGCAGCAGCGCGAGGAGGTGCTCGACCCCCGCGGCCGCGCCGGCGACGAACAGGTTCACCCCCTCGGTGCTGAGGAGGACGCTCCCCTTCAGCCCCGACTCGCGGCACGAGGCGACGAGCCGCTCGCGCAGCGGCTCGAGGCCGTCGAGGGCGGCGAACTGGTACGCGGCGACGTTGACGACGGCCGACACGGCGGGCTCCGGAAGCGGCGACAAACGGGGCACGAGTTGGTGTATGGTTTCGTTCGGGCGCGGGCCCCGGTACGCGGTTCGCACCCCGGCCCCGCCGCCCGGTCCCCGCCCCCGCGAGACGCCATGAACATCCTCGGCACGCACCACGTCGCGGTCATCTGCTCGGACTACGAGCGGTCGAAGCGGTTCTACACCGGGGTGCTCGGCCTCGAAGTGGTGTCCGAGGTCCACCGGGCGGCCCGCGACTCGTACAAGCTCGACCTGCGGCTCCCGGACGGCACGCAGGTGGAGCTGTTCAGCTTCCCGGGCCCGCCGAGGCGGCCGAGTTACCCCGAGGCGTGCGGGCTGCGGCACCTCGCGTTCCGGGTGCCCGACGTTGCGGCGGCCGCCGCGGACCTGGAGGGGCAGGGGGTGGCGGTCGAGCCCGTCCGCGTGGACGAGTACACCGGAAAGCGGTTCACGTTCTTCGCCGACCCCGACGGCCTGCCCCTGGAGCTGTACGAGGCGTGACGCGCCCGGAGCGAATCCTGTAACCGGTCCGCCCGGTCCGGGTTGACTCGGCGGAGCCGCACCTCGGTCCCCTCGGGATTCGCACATGCCCACCCGCGCCCTCGGCCTGTTGGCCCTGTTCGTCGCTCCGTGCGCCCTCGCGGGGCGGCCCGCCGCGTACGACCCGCTCGCGGCCCCCAAGGGGGCGCTCCCCGAGCCGATCGACACCGTTGTGAAGGACAGGGCCCGCGACCGCGAGATCCCGGTCCGCGTGTTCCTCCCGTCCGACAAGGCGGCCGCGAAGGTCGTGCTGTTCAGCCACGGGCTCGGCGGCTCCCGCGAGATGAACGCGTTCCTGGGCCGGCACTGGGCCGGGCGCGGGTACGCCGTCGTGTTCCTCCAGCACCCCGGCAGCGACACCTCCGTGTGGAAGGGCAAGGCACCCAAGGACGTGATGCCGGCGATGCAGAAGGCCGCGTCGGTCGAGAACTTCTCGCTGCGGGTCAAGGACGTGCCGGCGGTCCTCGATCAACTCGAAGTGTGGAACAAGGAGGCCGGCCACGCGCTGAGCGGCCGCCTCGACCTGTCGCGCGTCGGCATGTCCGGGCACTCGTTCGGCGCGGTCACCACCCAGGCCGTGAGCGGGCAGACGTTCCCCGGCGGGAAGGCGCTGTTCACCGACCCGCGGATCAAGGCGGCGGTGGCGTTCAGCCCGAGCGCGCCGGCGGCCGGCGACCCGAAGAAGGCGTTCGGCGAGGTGACGGTGCCGTGGCTGCTGATGACCGGCACGAAGGACACGTCGCCGATCCGGGACATCGACCTGAAGTCGCGGCTCGCGGTGTTCCCGGCGCTCCCGGCCGGGAGCAAGTACGAGGTGGTCCTCGACAACGCCGAGCACTCGGCGTTCACCGAGCGTTCGCTGCCCGGCGAGCGGGAAAAGAGAAACCCGAACCACCACAAGGTGATCCTGGCGCTGAGCACCGCGTTCTGGGACGCGTACCTGCGCGACGACGCGGCGGCGAGGGCGTGGCTCGACGGCGACGGCCCGAAGTCGGTGCTGGAGAAGGGCGACACCTGGCAGAAGAAGTGACGCGAGCCCGGCCGGGGTCACCCGCCGTCGCGCGGCGGGAACAGGCGGGTGAGCCGGGCCTTCACGTACGAGTACGCCTCGACCTCCGCCCGGTGGAGTTCGGTGTGGTAGGTGACCTGACCGGGGATCTCGATGAGCCACGTCTCGCGGTCGAGCACATCGGGCCGCTTCATGGAAATGCGGAACACGTCCCGTGCGGGGGTGCCCGGCTCGGTGCGACTGAGGACCGCGTACCAAGTTGTGACTGCCGTCCCCACTGCGGCCCCTTCACCGGTCCCGGGCGAAGCGCTCCAATTTTACTATCGGTCATCAGTCGTACGCCGACAACAGATTCCGGTTGAATTCGGCACCGCCGGTACCCCCGGGGGCTCCCCAAGCGGCACGGACGGGTGACCGGCGACTGGGCGCCGCTGGGGAAAGTGAGAGCGGCCGCGGGGGGCCCCCCCGGGGGGGCCCCCGCCCCGCGGGGGGGGGGGGCCCCCCGGGGGGCCCCCCCACCGGGGCCCCCCCGGGGGGGGCGGCGCCGGGCGCCGCGGGGGAACGTGTGCGCGGCGGCGGTGCCACACGCGGGTGGCACCGCGGCCGCTCGGGTTTGCGTCCCCCCGGGCGTACCGCACTACGCGGTCCCCGGGAGCGGGTCACTTCGCAGGACCCGATTGGGTGATCGCGAACGGCGGCAGCTCGGTCGCCCCGTCGCGAACCTCTGCCGTCAGCGGGGTGTGGTTCCGGTCCTGGTACACCGCCGGCACCTCGTTCTTCTGCGCCTCCATGCCGCCGCCGGGCTGACTGGGGTCGTTGCCGCCGCTCACCTTGCTCACCAGGACGGCGTAGGTGCCCGGCTTGACGGGGTTGTTGGGCGCGTCCCGGGTGACCCGGAACCGGCCCCCCGCGTCCGTCTTCGCGGCGTGCAGGCCCAGCGCCGCGTTCCCCTTCGGAACGAACTGCACCTCGGCGCCCGCCAGCGGCTTCCCGTCCAGGGTCACGCTCCCCGTCACTTCGGCCGACGGGCTGCCCGCCGGGCTGCCGCACCCGACGGGCAGAGCGGCCACGAGGGCGGCGGCGAGCGTTCGTCGCAGTGTCATGGGTCGATCCTCCGGTCGGGTGGGTTACCAGTCGCTGCCGAGGACGTTCCCGTCCCGCGGGTCGCAGGCGTTCTGCCACGTCGCCGCCGACACGGCGGAGGTGACCGACCGCACGCTCGCGTCGCCCAGGCACACGTTCATCACCCCGGTGTGAAACGCCTGGCCGCCGCCGGAGTTGTTGGTCGCGCTGGCGACGACCGGGTTGGCCTGGAAGATCGGGCACGCGACGTACCCGGTCGTCCCGCGGGAGGAGCACATGGTGGGCGACCATCGCGGCTCGGAGTTGGCCCACAGCGACGCCAGTGGGCCGCCGCCGGTGTTGCCGGACCCGTACTGCCCGTACCGCTCGCCGAACAGCACGACGTTCGACGTCCCGTCGGCGAACGTGTTCGGGATCCGGGCCGCGCCCTCGGTCGAGCCCGTCGCGGGGTCGCCGAAGACTTCGTAGTTCGCCGCGTAGTTCGAGACCGCGTGAGAGGCGTCCGGGCCGGCCGGGTTGCCGAGCCCCGTTCCCGCGGCCGGGCTCGGGTCGGACGGGCACCGGAACGCCTGCAGGACGTAGCCGTAGGCGTTCTTCCCGTTGACCGCGTTCGACATGCTCCCGTTCGACGCCGTGTACAGCGCGCCCTGCTCGAGGTAGGGGAGGAGGTGGTAGAAGACCGCCCCGGCCAGGCCCTTGTACGGGCCGGTGCGGGCGATCGCGCCGTTCCACGAACCCGACGCCGAGCCCGCCGGCGGCAGGACGCCCAGGGTGTCGTGGCACGAGTGCGCCGCGATCCCCAGTTGCTTGAGGTTGTTGCTGCACTTCGCGCGGGCCGCGGCCTCGCGGACCTTCTGCACGGCGGGCAGGAGCAGGCCGATCAGGATCGCGATGATGGCGATGACGACCAACAGTTCGATCAGCGTGAAACCAGACCCGGCGTGTCGAACGAGTCTCGGGCGCATGAATGGACCTCGGAAGGGAGATTCGGGCGGGATGACTGTGGGGCGGGCAACGGGACCGGCTCGGTTCGGAAGAATGATGACCCGACGACCGCCCGGATAAAGTAGTACACCGCGGCAACTACCAGCGTCAAACCGGCCGGGGTCCGAGCGTCCCGGATTCCGCGAGAATAGAAGACAATTGCACAGCGAATGAGGCCGGACGAATTAGCTGATACTTGAGCCTCAACGCGAGGCGGGGCCAGAAGTGATCAGCCTCGCCCTGTACCGACCACTTCCCGAGGGACCGCCGTGGTAGTCGGCTCCTCTGTCAAAGTGGTCCCGAGCCCATCCCGTCGCAAGCTGTGTTCCCAGCGATGTGACCAAGAGTCGTACCGATCATTCCTGTCGCTCAAGTGATTCGCGGCATTCGGCTTCTGGGGCGGGGCGCAGGGCGCCTTCGAATAACGAAAAAGACCCCCGGGCGTGCCCCGAGGGTCTGGTGGAGTGCTCGCTGAGGGATTTGAACCCCCGACCTGGGCCGTGTAAAGACCTCGCTCTACCCCTGAGCTAAGCGAGCCGCTCGTTCACTTCCGTTCAATCGGCGTGCAGGTCGCGGACCAACCCGCGGGCGTACTTCGCCGCGTTCAACAGACCCCGCACCTGGGCCAGGAGGTTCGCCCGCCCCGCGTCGTCTGCTGTGGTCGCGTCGAGTCGCGCGAACAGGTGCCCGACCTGGTCCATCAACCCGTTGTACCGCTCCGAGAACTCGGCCCCCAGCCGGGCGACCGCTTCGGGCGACCCGCGGACCTCCTCGACCTGCTCCCGGGCCTCCAGCATCTCGGCCAGGAACGCCGGCGGCAGTTGCTTGTGCTCGCCCGCCGTCGGCCCGCCGAGGAGCCCGAGCAGGTGGTCGGCCCGCGTGAACGGGTCGCGGAGCGCCGCGTACGCCTCGTTGACGGCGGCCGACGCCTCCGTGCTCACCGCGAGGTCGGCGTCGGAGCCGGCGGCGTGGTAGTCCGGGTGGACGGCCCGCGACCCCGCGAGGTACGCCCGCTCCAGCGCCGCGGCGTCGATCGAAAAACGCCTCGGCAGGCCGAGGCGCTCGAAGTGGTCCATTGGAGTGTCGCGTTTCGTGTTCGACGATTCGAGTTCCGGTGCCGCGTCTCAACTTGAAACGTCGAGCGTGGAACTCGAAACGGGGTCACATCGAGTACGAGCTGCCGCAGCCGCAGGTGCTCTTGGCCTGCGGGTTGGAGATCGTGAACCCGCGCTTGTTGAGGTCGTCGTGGAAGTCGACGGTGGCCCCGTTCAGGTACAGCAGCGACCGCTTGTCGACCACGACCTCGATCCCGTGGAACTCGAACTTCTGGTCGGTCTTCTCGTCGTACTTGGCGTCGAGGTCCAGCTTGTTCTGGAACCCGCTGCACCCGCCGCCCTGCACGCGGACGCGGAGGTACAGCTTCGAGCCGGGCTCGACGTCGCTGCGCGACTCCATGTCGGCGATGTGCCGCTTGACCTCCAGCGCGGCCTTCTCGGTCACGACGACCGGCGGCGGGGCGGGCGGGGCGGCCGGGTTGGCGACGCCCAGGGTGTGGACTTCCGGAGCAACGGCGGTGGCGGTGGACATGGGTGATCCTTTGCGGTTGGGAGTGCGAATCGGGTACTGAATGATTCTACGCACCGGCCTGCGGAGTGTTACACCCCGACCGGCTCGGCCGCGGCGCCGGCGGGCACCTCGGCGTCCTGCTTCTGCTGGTAGTTCGCAATGGCCGCCTTGATGGCGTCCTCGGCGAGCACCGAGCAGTGGACCTTGACCGGGGGCAGGGCCAGTTCCTCGACGATCTCGGTGTTCTTGATCCCGAGCGCCTCGTCCACGGTCTTGCCCTTGAGCCACTCGGTGGCCAGGCTGCTCGACGCGATGGCGGACCCGCACCCGAACGTCTTGAACTTCGCGTCCTCGATGACGCCGGTGCCGGGGTTCACCTTGATCTGGAGCCGCATCACGTCGCCACACTCCGGCGCGCCGACCAGGCCGGTGCCGACGCTCGGGTCCTTCGCGTCGAAGCTCCCGACGTTCCGCGGGTTGTTGTAGTGCTCGAGAACCTTGTCGCTGTACGGCATCGCTTGCTCCTCAGTACAAGCCCACGCATGAACATCCGTGGGCTTGGATAATACTAGTGGTGCGCCCACTCGATCTTCTTCAGGTCGATCCCCTGCTGGGCCATCTCGTAGAGCGGGGACATCTCGCGGAGCCGGGACACCTCGCGGACGACGAGGTCGGCCACGAAGTCGACCTCGGCCTCGGTGTTGAACCGCCCGATCCCGAACCGGATGCTCGAGTGGGCGAGTTCGTCGCCGACGCCGAGCGCCCGGAGGACGTAGCTCGGCTCCAGGCTCGCGCTCGTGCAGGCGGACCCGGACGACACGGCCACGTCCTTGATCCCCATCATGAGCCCCTCGCCCTCGACGTACGCGAAGCTGATGTTCGCGTTGCCGGGGAGCCGCTCCTCGGGGTGCCCGTTGAGGTACGACTCGGGCAGCTCGCCCATGATCCTGCTGCGGAGCCGCTCGCGGAGCCGGAACGTGCGCTGCGACTCCTCGGCCATCTCCAGCCGGCACAGTTCGCTGGCCTTCCCGAGCCCGACGATCAGCGGCACCGGGAGGGTGCCCGACCGCATGCCCCGCTCGTGGCCGCCGCCGTCGATCTGCGGTTCGAGCCGGACGCGGGGGTCCTTTTTGCGGACGTACAGCGCCCCGATCCCCTTCGGTCCGTACATCTTGTGGGCCGTCAGGCTGAGGAGGTCGATCCCCATGTCCTCGACGTCCACCGGCACCTTCCCGACGACCTGGACCGCGTCGGTGTGGAACAGGACGCCCTTCTCCTTGCACAGCTTGCCGATGGCCTTGATCGGCTGGAGCGTGCCGATCTCGTTGTTCGCGGCCATGATCGAGACGAGCACCGTCTTGTCGGTGAGCGCCTCGCGGACCTGCTCGGCGCTGACGCGGCCGTACTGGTCGACGGGCAGGTACGTCACCTGATACCCGTCGCGCTCGAGCCGCTTACAGGTGTCGAGCACGGCCTTGTGCTCCGTCGCCTGGGTGACGACGTGGTTCCCCTTCTTCTTGTACATCGCGGCGACGCCCTTGATCGCCAGGTTGTTGCTCTCCGTCGCGCCGCTGGTGAAGATCACCTCCTTGGCCGACGCGCCGATCAGGGCGGCGATCTGCTCGCGGCCCTCCTCGACGGCGGCCTCGGCCGCCCACCCGAACGGGTGGTTGCGGCTGGCGGCGTTGCCGAACTTCTCGAGGAAGTAGGGCAGCATCGCGTCGACCACCCGGGGGTCGGTCCGGGTCGTCGCGTTGTTGTCCATGTATACGGGCATCTTCGCCGTCATCGGTGCGAAACTCCGGGGTGTGTTAGGCTTGCGGGGCCTTGGCCGCCTCGCGGGCCACGCGGGCCGGGGCGAGGGACAGCGAGAGCAGGGCCGAGGGCTGGTTCAGGCGGCCGTTCGGGTCGAACAACTCGGCGAGCGTGACCGCCCGCAGGACGTCGAGCAGCCGGTTGTGGACCGTCGTGAGTGCGCCCTTGAGGGTGCAGGTGCCGGCGTGCGTGCACTGCTCGTGGTTCGCGTCGTCGGCCTGCGACGGGTTGCACACCGTGAGGCGGAACCCCGACTCGATCGATTCGAGGAGTTCCGCGAGGGTGATCGCGTCGGCCGGGCGGGCCAGGGCGTACCCGCCCTTGACCCCGCGGTGGCTCGCGACGAACCCGTGGTGCCCGAGTTCCTTCAGGATGTTCGCGACGAACGACCGGCTCAGGCCGAACTTTTCGGCGACCGCGCGGGCGGTCCCCCCGCCGGCCTGCTGGTGCAGGTACGAGAGGATCAGGAGGGCGTAGTCGGCCTTGCGGCTGAGCAGCGTCACGACTCGTCCTCGCTGGGGAAAGGGAATCAGCACTACGGGTATACCATTTTTAGGCGCGTTAATCGCATAAGACAAGTGCTAATTAGCTGAGACTCCGTCTCACCAAGGCATTGTGGCCGATTCGGTTTGTTGGTTGGGCGAACCCTGAGCGCCAGCGAGGGGGTATGTGTTACCCCCTCGCTGGCGCTCAGGGTTC
The DNA here is from genome assembly GCF_051859125.1 of Gemmata sp. Taxonomy (NCBI): domain Bacteria; kingdom Pseudomonadati; phylum Planctomycetota; class Planctomycetia; order Gemmatales; family Gemmataceae; genus Gemmata; species Gemmata sp. The sequence goes on along the minus strand of NZ_JBHYGG010000002.1, from coordinate 47,814 downwards.
GCCAAGAAGAGCAGACGCGGTCGCCGCCGCTTCGCCTTTACCTCCGACCCGGTCGCGGGTACTCTCCCGCCGTTCGAAATCCCACGGATGGGGCGGGTATGAGCACATCTCTCCGGACCGAAGGCATCAGTCTCGTGATCCCGGCGTTCAACGAGGACAAGGTGATCGCGCAGGCGATCCGCGAAGCCGAGACTGCCCTGGCGGGCCGGTTCCGGGAGTTCGAGGTCCTCGTCGTCGACGACGGCAGCACCGACGACACCACCACCGTCGTCGGCTGGGCGCTGGAGCAGGCCGAGAACACCCGGCTCATCAGCCACAAGGGGAACCAGGGGTACGGTGCGGCGCTGCGCACGGGGTTCGAGGCCGCCAGGTACCCGCTCGTCGCGTTCACCGACGCCGACTGCCAGTTCGACCTGACCGAACTCGGCACGCTCGCGGCGCTCGCCGACGAGTACCCGATCGTCGCCGGCTACCGGCTCGATCGCAAGGACCCGTGGAAGCGGCGGTTCTTCTCGTGGGGCTACAACCGAATGGCCCGCACGCTGCTCGGCACGCGGGTCCGCGACGTGGACTGCGCGCTCAAGGTGTTCCGCCACGCGACACTGGCCCAGATGCTGCCCGAGAGCCGCGGGTTCTTCGTGAACACGGAGATGATGACGCGGGCGCGGCAGCTCGGCGTGCCGGTGATCGAGGTGCCGGTGACGCACCGCCCGCGGGCGAGCGGCGAAAGCAAGGTGTCGCTGCGTGAGATCCCGAAGACCGCGAAGCGCTTGCTGAGCTTCTGGTGGTCGAACGTGGTGCGCGGGCCGCGGGCGCGGCCGGTCACTCAGACGGTGTTTCAGACGCGGGTGGCGGTGCCGACCGCAGCTCCCGCACGAGTTGTAAACCGTCTGCTTTCGTGCGAATCTGACCTTCCAGTTGAGCTTCCCGTACGGCGTCCAGGAGCCGCTTGAACTCGCGGCCCGGCTTCAGGCCCATCGCGATGAGGTCGTCGCCGGTCACCGCCGGGGCCGGGTTCAGTTCCTCGGGGGGCGTGTCGCGGAGCATTCGTTCGCAGAACGTGACGTGGTCGAGCCCCTTGCCGGTGGCGAGGGCGTCGGCCCGGTGCAGTTCCAGCAACTCGCGAATCCCCGGGTGAACCAGGATCGGCTTCAGCTTGCTCGCCCGCATGGTCGGGGCGTCGGCGAGGTACTGGTGCTTCTCGACGAGCCACGCGACCCGCGTCTTCTCGGCGGTCGAGAGCCGGAGCCGGTCGGCGATGGCCTCGGCCATCTGCTTGCCGACGTGCTCGTGCCGGTGGAACGTGTACCGGTCCGGGGTGCGGGCGAACGTCCGCGGCTTGCCCACGTCGTGGAGGATCGCCGCGAACGCGAGCGGGAACGAGACCGGCCCCTTCAACTCCTCGACCACGCGAACCGTGTGCTCCCAGAGCGTCCCCGTCGGGGCGCTCGGGAGCCCCTGCGGGAGCGTGAACGTCGGCACCATCTCGGGCAGGACCGGCTCGATCAGTCCGAACTCGCGCAGCAGCCGCAGGCCGCGGGCGCGGTTCGGGTGCGTGAGCAGTTTCCGCAGTTCCTCGGCGATGCGCTCGGGCGACACGGCACGGATCTGACCGGCCATCTGCGTCGCGGCGGCCTGCGTCTCGGGGTCGATGGCGAGATCGAACCGCGTCGCCATCCGCACCGCCCGGAGGATGCGGAGCTTGTCCTCGGTGAACCGCTCGGTCGGGGCGCCGATCGCTCGCAGCACCTTCGCGCCCAGGTCGGCACGCCCGCCGACGAAGTCGATGAGTTGCGCCTTCACCGGGTCGAAGAACATGCCGTTGATGGTGAAGTCGCGCCGCTTCGCGTCCTCTTCGGGCGACGAGAACACGACCGAGTCGGGCCGCCGGCCGTCGGTGTAGGTGCCGTCGGAGCGGAACGTGGCGACCTCGACCGTGAGCCACTCGCCGTCATCCCCGCGGGGGCCGATGACCTGCACGACGCCGAAGCTGGCCCCGATCTCGTTGCGGTGCTTGAACAGCGGGCGGAGCTGGTCGGGCCGGGCGTCGGTGGCGACGTCGTAGTCGTCGGGCATAAGGCCGAGGAACTCGTCGCGCACGCACCCGCCGGCCCACAGCGCCGCGAACCCGGCCTGCTGGAGCCTGCGAACCACGTCCAGTGCGAACTCGCGCTCGGTCATACCGGGAGTGTAGAAAAAGGTGCCCCGGCCGGAGTAGCCGTCCGGCCGGGGCTTGGTCCAAAACCGGTTCGGTTTCGGTGTGCCGTCTCAGGGAGTGACCACAATGATCCGGTCGCCGGCGTTCAGCCTCAGTAACCCCGCGTCTTGCCGTTAGACCACCCCCACAGGTTGAGCGCGAACGGAGCGTGGGGGACTGGAATCGAACCAGTACTTCAAGGTTGCAGGTTGCCGGACAGTCGAGAAGTCACCTCGGCACGGGTTTGAAACTGGCGTGAGAGTCTGATTCTGACGAGCGGGACGCCTGCCTCTACCAGTTGGGCTACCCCGCCGTGGTTACGAGTGGCGGGAGTGGGACTCGAACCCACACTGTCGGACACCCCTGTGTCAACCTGAGCCGGAGCCTCAGCCTGCACGCCTGTGCGGAGGTAATGATGCGCGCCGGAGGAGAAAGGTTCAAGGAAAAGTGCCGATCACCGCCGAAGCGGACAACACGAGAGCGGGTGAAATTGAACAGCTTCTGCCCCTCACCCGCCGCTCGAAGACTCGCGGCGACCTCTCCCCGCAGAGCCGGGGCGAGGTGGGGTCAGTCTGCGTTTCGTCATCTTCGCGAGTGGTTCAGGTCGGATCGGGCCGAGGTGCCCCACCTCGCCCCGGCTCTGCGGGGAGAGGTCGCGACGAGTCTTCGAGTCGCGGGTGAGGGGTGCTTTCTCCTACGCGGGCATCACTCGCGCCGCCCGCTCCAGATCGCCGATGAACTCTTCGAGCTTGCGCCCGCCGCCGGCGCGGATCTCGCGGATCGCCGCGACGACCTCGGCCTCGTCAAAGTCGCGGAGCGCGGACTCGACGACCTCGGCCGGAACGGGGATCGGTTGGGGTGACCGATCGATCGGTTGACTCGGCTCGTTCGGCATGACGATCTCTCCTGAGGCCATGACCTCAACATAACGCAGACAGGCCGCCCGTTGCAACGGGCGACCTGTCGACGCGCTCTTACCCGCCGAACACGAAGTCGAGGAGCGGCTCGCCGGCCTTCTGGCGCTCGACCTCCAGGAGGTTGGCCTGCTCCTTCGCGGCCTTGATCGCGTCCTGGAGCTTGCGGACCCGGGCCAGGATCGCGTTCTTCCGGTCCGCCGAGATGCTCCCGCTGTAGAGGATCTGCGTCCACGTCCCGACCGGCACGTCCTTGGTGAAGAGTTCGGTTTGAGCCGGGTGCTCCTTGGTCGCCGCGTACTTCACGATGACGGTCGGCTCCTTGCTGGTCCGCAGCGACTCGCTCACCTTGCTCCGCAGCAGGCCGGTGCTCGGGTCGTGGTTCCACTCCTCGGCCGGGTCCGGGGTCGGGAGCTTCGACACGAACGTCTCCAGGTCGTTCACCTGCTTGTCGAGGAACAGCAGCGACGTGACCGGCACGTTGGCGAGGACGACCTTGCCGTCCACGACGATGTCGGCCCGCGCCGACTGGTTCCCGGTGTCCTGCGTGAGGACCAGGTTCCACAGCTCGGTCCACTTCTCGCGGGCCTGGCGGATCAGGTCGTCCACCCGCTGCTGGACCCGCTGGCTCTCGGGCGGGAGCTTCTGGCCGTTCAGCTCGTCGAGCGGGCGGTACATCCGCTCGCGGCCGACGAACAGTTGCTCCTTCTGCGACACCTTGTGCAACTCGGTGACGGCCTTCTCGGCCTCGTTCTTGCGGGCCGAGACAACGGCGTTGATCTGGTTCAGCTTCGGCACGGGTATCCTCCTTACGATCGTGAAACTGACGGTGAGTCTACCGCGGAGGACACGCCCCTTTCGTCACCGGTTCGGGCTCGGATCAATTGAGCCGTCACATGATTCGGATTAGGACCAATAAAGGAACTCGCGTATCGTGACCGCGTGCGTCGCTTAAATACAACCGCAGGAATATCTTGCAGATTCATGTGCAGGCGAAAATTGCTCGAATGATCATTCTTCCGGACAGGGAATATGGTTCCGGACATGGGGTGTGCCAGTCGTCCGGAATCATTTCTCCGCTCAGACGCGGAACAGGAGGCGGGCGTTGGCCTCGAAGACCTGCTCGTGGTACTCGGCGGGGATCGCCTCGAAGACGAAGTCGCGGTACGCGGTCATCGGGGCGAGCGGCCAGTCGGTGCCGTACACGAACCGGTTCGGGCGCTCCGAGTACCGAATCGCCCGCTGGACCACGTGACTCAGTTCCGCCGCCGCCTCGCGGCCCTCGTCGGACGCGAACACCTCGTCGGTGCCGACCATGAGCCCCGACAGGTCGGCCCACACGTTGATGTTCTTGTAGATCACCTCGGCCGCGTCGAGCGTCCACGGGTTGCCGACGTGGCACATCAGGAACCGCGTGTCCGGGTGGTCGACGGCGACCTCGTCCACGCCGAGCGGGTGCGCGAACTTGAGCTTCGCCCTGGGGGAATACGTGTCGCCGGTGTGGAACATCACCGGCACCTTGTACTTCCCGGCCAGTTCGTAGTACCGGCGGTAGTTCGGGTGCGCCGGCTCGAAGTGGAGGTAGCCGAGGTAGCCCTTGAGGGCGACGACGCGGCCGGCGGCGAGCAGCTCCTCGACGCGGAGGAAGTGGGCCGCGTCGGTGCGGGTCGGGTCGGCGACGCCGACGGCCCGGAGCCCCGGAACCTGCTGGGCGATTTCGAGGGTGAGGTTGATGCCGAGTGGGTCGTCGTCGCCGCAGTCCCACGCCCCCATCGCGAAGGCGAGCGTGGTGCCGCTGGTCTGCATCTCGCGCCGCAACTCGGCGGCGACGACCGCGGGCGGCTGGCGGAGCAGCGGCGCGAGCGGCCCCGTCCCGGGGAGGTTCGGCGGCACGGCGTGGACGTGGACGTCGATCATCGGCTGACCCGGCTCGGGCGCGTGGGCGACCGGGTCAGTGTATTAACGGTTCCAGCGTCGAGCGGTTACGGCTGGATCTGCGGGAGAATCGGGCCGCCCTGGGCGGCCGGCTGCGCGCCGCCGGGCAGACCGGGTGCCGGCTGGCCGGCGGCCTGGCGGAACTTGGTCATGTCGTGCCGGCGGATCGCAACGCCCATGTTGTTCTGCCCCGGCCCCATCGTGAACACGCCGAACTGGCCGGTCGTGGTCTCCGCGAGGTACAGCGCCGACTGGCCCTGGGTGATGTACCCGGTGGTCATCATGAAGTGGACGTCGGCGCGGGCCTGGAGGCCGAACTCGGTGGCGAGGTCGACCTCGGCCCAGCCGACGATCTTGCCCTGGTTGCGGTCGATGACGGTGCCGAGGAGCTTCCCGGCCTTGTAGTCGAGGAGCCACACGCCGTCGGTCTGGATCTTCGGGTTCACGGTCACGGCCCCGGTGGCCATGATCATGTCCTGGTACCGGTCGTTGGACGCGGCCCCGGCCTGCCGGGGCGGGGCGAAGAAGAACAGGGCCGCCGCGACGCCCGCCGCGCCCGCCGCCGCCACGACCCCCGCCTGCACCAGTGTGCGCATCGCCGCCCCTCCGCCAGTGTGGGTCCGATCTTGGGACGCAGGCATAGCGTCCGCGGCCGGGGTGTCCAGTCGAACTCGAAACGGGACCAGGAACCCGGTAAGCTGTGGGGGCCGCACGACCCAGGGACTCGGGAGAATTACACGTGGAGCGACTCATGGCGAGGAACTCGGACCGCAACTCGCAGGCCGCCCAGCAGGCACTCGCCGCGTTCCTGAAGCTGCCGTGGAAGGCCCGGGCCGCGCTCGCCGTCATCGCGGCGTTCGCGGGCCTCGTGCTCCTCGGGGTCAACTGCGCCCGCGACCGGCAGCACGCCCCGCCGCCGCACGAGAGCGGCTCGTTCCCCGAGGGCTCGAAGACCGTCCTCCTGTGCCACTGGAACATGGAGAACCTGTTCGACGACGTGGACAACAACCGGCGACAGGTCGATGAGGAGTACGACGCCTGGTTCATCCTCAAGCCCGAGGACCGGGTGGCGAAGTACCACAAGCTCGCCGCGTGGCTCCTCAAGCAGAACGGCGGGATCGGCCCGGACGTCATCGTCGGCAACGAGATCGAGAGCTACCGGGCCGCGGAACTGCTCCAACAGGCGCTCAACGCCGGCCTCCCGGCCGACGCCGCGAAGTACGACCAGGTGATCATGAAGGAGCTGGACTCGGGCCGGCACATCGCCCCGTGCGTCATCTCGCGGTACCCCCTCAGCGGCGGGCGGCTCCTCGGCAGCCGGCGGCGCATCCTGGAGGCGACCGTCACGGTAAACGGAAAGAACTTGTCCTTGGTCGCGTCGCACTGGACCTCGCAGCTCACCGACAAGGGGACCGGCAAGGAGGGGACCGGCCGCGACGGGTACGCCCAAACGATCTACGACGAGTTCTGCCGCGAGCTGAAGGAGAACCCGAGGGTCGACTTCCTCGTGTGCGGGGACTTCAACGACACGCCCGATTCGGACTCCGTTGCGAAGACGCTGCACGTCGTCGCCGACCCGAAGTTGGTGACGGCCGACGCGAACCCACCGGTGCTGCTCGGGCTGCTCTCGGGCAAGTCGCCGGAGGAGTTCGGGACGCACTACTACAGCAAGCCGCTGATCTACGACCACATCGTCGTGTCGCCGGGGTTGATCGACACAACCGGTTGGGGCTGCGTGGTGGACTCGGTGCAGGTGCCGACCGACGGGCTGATCCGGGCCGGGTCGAAGGGCCGGCGGCCGTGGCGGTTCGGCTCGGCGAACGACAACGCCGTCGGCCGCGGGTTCAGCGACCACTTCCCGGTGATGGTGACGCTCAAGGTCGCACCGTAGTCGTCCCGGGGCACACCATTTGCCTGCTCACGGCTGTTCTTCCCCTCAGGAGACAGTCATGGCAGCGCCCCAGTTGCGGTTGGAAGACGCCGAGAACCCAAAGTGCGACGTGATGATCGACGCCGACGCGCAGACCGCCGTGGTGCCCGGCCCGCGGCCCGGGACCGCAACGGTCATCTCGCCGGACGGCCGCCGGGTGCAGGTGATCGGCGACCACCAAGACATTCACGCCCGGGTCCAGGCCGCCGCAGCTCGGGCTCATGAAAGTGGAGAGTCACCCCAGAAGAACGCCGGGGTGAGTTGAGTTCGATGACGTGACCGCCGGGGCAGGTGTCAGAACCTGCCCCGTGTTCGTTCAGTCGCCACCGGTCGCGGGCATGTCATCGGCGAGCGCCTCGACGGTGCCGATCACCAGATCGGAAACCTGCTTCACCATCTGTTCCAGCTCCTCGCCCTGGTACCCGGCGTCGGCAACGATTTGCCGAACGACCTTGGTGTCCTCCGGGTTGAGCTGCTCGGTCTGCACGATGGCGGTAGCGTGATCGCTCTTGCTCCAGGCGCTCCGGCGCGCCTCACGCACCTGGTCGGCAAGGGCGCGTGCGGTGGTCGTCATGATAGCTCCGGTCTGCGGGAGAACCCTGGACGTCCGAATGCCCAGGCGCTCCGCGTACCCTATGCAACCGGCGTGCCGGCCCCCCGCACTTACGGCCGGCCGACCCGCACCGCGTACCCGTCGGCGAGGATCGCAACGACTTCGTTGTGGGTGGGCCGGGCGACGAGCGCGACGACCGGCGTGGGCACGTTCAGCCTGACCGACGCGACCACGTCGAGCCGCGTGCCGACGAGCCGGAACCACTGCACCTCGTTCTGCCGCGTGACCCCCGCGACCGCCCCCGGCCCCGTCAGGCACGCCGCAATGTAATCCTCGCTGGGTGCGATTGCATGACGCTTCGTCGGCTTTGCGGGGTCGTTCACACGAAACTCAGCCCACCGCAGGAACCCTTCCGCGTCGATCCCAGTGACTTCGAGCGTTCCCGGCTCCGGGGTCAGCCAGTCGATGCACGGGGCCGGCAGGGTTTCGTCCCCGTGGGCAGGTTTCCAGGGTTCGACCCACTGTGTCTCATCAGGCGGCGATGAGCCGTGGTTCAGGTGGTGAATCGATCCGTCCGACCAGTCCCAGGCGGCTCCGCCCGGTGCTTCCACGAGGAGACAAGTCCGCGGGCCGTCGGCGCGAAATGGGTGTTGAGTTCCAGGAACCATCACGAGGCTGCTGAAGCAACACCGCTGAGACGCCCCCGCGAGCACCAGTCCGTAACTCGAAGGCGGCCCGGTGACCGAAGGCTGGAGGTGATAGTCACCCCCGATCTCCTCGGTCGTTTCAGAGATTCGCGTGAACGAGGAGGTGCCGTCCGCCCTGAACGACGTGAGTTTGACCGCGTCGCCCAGCTCTCGGAGAGCGAACACGACCTGCCCTTGGGCACCGACCGACAGCGCGGTGGCGGGGTGATCCCCCTCGTCACCGAGCGGCACAACTCGGCCCTCGTTGACGCGCCACATCACGATCGCTTCGGTGGTCGCGACGACGATGTCGAACGTGCCGCGGGCGACGGCCACGGCGGTCACGGTGCCGCTCGCGAGCTTCACGGGCGGCGGGTGCGACGGTGCGGCCGGCGGCACGGGGCGGCGGTCCTTCTCGCGGACGGCGAAGCCCGCGTCGCGCACCACCGGACCGGACCACACCGGGTTGTGCCCGAACAGTTCGTTCGCGAGTCGCGAGCCCTCGTGACCTCTGCCGGCCGCGCGAAGGTGCGCCGCGAACATCAGTCGCACATGATCGGAGATGTCGTCGCGCAGTTCGGCCGGGAGGAAGTCCTTCCCGACGCCGATCGCGTAGTTGAAGAACCGGCCGGTGTCGCTCGGTCGGTCGGCGAGAACAGCCTCGGCTTCGGCGAGCAACGCCTTCGTGGCGGGCAGGTCGTCGGCGGCGAGGTGCTCGTCGATCAACCGCTCGCCGCACGTCACGTTCTCGGCGGTGATACCCTCCCAGCCGCGGCGGAAGTAGGAGAGCGCGAGGTCGCGGCGGCCGGCCCGGTTCCGCATCAGGAGGCCGGCGGCGAGGAAGTGCCCGCGGCGGGCGAGTTGTTCGGCGGCACGGGTGTGGAAGAGGAGCGCACGGGCCTCGTCGCCGATCCGCAGGAGCAGGTCCGCGGCCCGCTCGAAGTGCTCGTACGCCTCGTACAGCCGTACCGCCTCGTCGGTGTCGCCGGCCCGCTCGAAGGCGTCCGCCGCGGCAAGCGGGTCGTTCAGCCGGTCGCGGAAGAGCAGGGCGGCGTCGCGGCACAGGCCGCCGGCGAGGAGCACGTTCGCGGCACTGCGGAGGTCGCGGAGCAGCACCCCGTAGATGTACGCGGCCCGGCGGAAGTCGCCGCGCCTCGTGGCGTCCTCCGCGAGCTGCCGGTACACCTTCGCGAGTTCGTTCCACACGTCGCCGCCGCCGAGCCACGCCGTCGCGGGGCCGCCGCCGGAGCCGATCAGGTCGCGGAGGGAGTACCGCGGGTCGCGGTTGCCGAGGTGGGCGTTCGTTCCGACGCGGGCCGGCTGGTTCGGGTCGGCGACCGCGGCCGGCGCGCGGCGGAGCCCCTTCTCGATGTCGCCCGATTGGAGCTGACGCAGCACCTCGCGGAGCGCCGCCTCCTGGTCGCCGAGCACCTTCTCGCTGAGCCGCGGGACCGCTTCGAGCGCCCTCCGGGCCAAGTCGCCGCCGAGTTTCGCGAGACCGGCCGAACCGAGTTGCCGCCCGACCCATGCGAGGAACCCGCCGACGGCGAGCTTGCCGCTCGCGGTGAACCGGGTCATCGCCGAGTTCGCACCCGGAGGTCGCGCGTCGTCGGGGATGCCCTGTCCCGACCCGGTGCCGAGCGGTTCCGCGTCGTCGGGCGCGCCCGCACCGAGCGCATCCATCAACCCCGCGGGCGGGGCGGGGCGCTCGATCACGGTGAGCGTGTCGGGGCGGAGCGGTCGGGGCGGGAACGGTTGCCAGTCGTCGCGCCGGACAACGACCGGCCGCAGCCACTGCGTGACGCGCAGCGGTTGCGGGTCGAACGCCAGCACCTCACCGCCGGGAAGTACGACGAGGCCGCGGGCCTGCGTGAGTGCGGCCGCCTCGTCGGGGAGCAGCGCTGGTACCAGTTCCGCGTCGGCGGGGATCAGCAGGTCGCCCATCAATCGCCGCAGGGCGATCGCGCCGGGAACGTGGCGCGCGTCGTGGCCCGCGGGCGGCACCAGCACGAACCCGCCGCGGACCGCGAACACAGCCGGCACGTTCGCACCCAAACAGGCGCACGCCATCGCCAACTCCCTCGCGTCGGTTGCGAGCAGCAGGAACGCATCGGCCGGTGCGGGTGCGTCGCGCCGCGTCAGTCGAAAGGGGACGTCCACGCTTCACCTCCCCGCCGCTTCGATGGCCTTGGCGAAAATCTTCTCGGCGTTCGGCGTCGCGGGGCCGCCGATGAGCGCCGTGGTGCCCCAGAACACGCCGCCCGGGAGCCACGCCGCGGCCCGCTCGCGCCGCACGCTGAACGCCGCGACGAGTTCGCCCCTCGCGAACAGCAGCACCTGCCCGAGCCGGTCGAGGACGGCCCGCCACGCACCGGCCGCGGCCCCCTCGCCGACCGGGAACCGTGCCGGGTCGTACTCCACAGCGGCGAACGTGCGGGCGCTCGCTGGCAGCGGCACCTTCGGCTCGGGGAAGTTGTCCCACCCCAGCGCGAGCGAGTAGCGCAGTTCGCCGTTGGAGACGCGGAACGTGTGCGCGAACGTCCCGATGGCGACGACGAGGCGGAACGGCTCGGCGTCGAGGCGAACGTCGAGGGCGTTGTGCAGCGCCGCGTGCGGGGCCGTGGCGAGCGCCCGGCTCACATCGCTCGTCGCGGAGACGATCACCGACCGCACCGCGTCGCGTCGCGCCAGGAACCGGCCGTCGGCCGAGAGCGCGAAGGCGTTGCGGGCCGGGTGCGTGACCTCGCCGATCACGTTCCCGTCCGGCCCGCGGAGCAGCACGAGCTTGCGGTCGGACCCCTTCACCAGTGCGAGAGCGAGGACCGAACCCGCGAGCTGCGCCCGGTGAACGGTCGCCCCTTCGAGCAGCGGCTTCCCGTCGTTAAGCGGCTCGCACACCGTCGGCCACTCCGGGTCGGCGTACCGCACGCGGCAGGCGGTCCGAGCGATCCCCAGGAACGGTTGACCGGCGACGGGCTTCGCGGGATCGACCGACGCGGTGATGAGGGGCAAGTTGTGCGGCGGCGTGTCGCCCGTTGCGGAACGCGCCCAGGCCACGCGCGCGCGGCTCACGAGTTCCGACGAACCGCCCATCAGGTCGGGGGACCGGCCGCTCGTCCCGAGGTCCAGCGCACAGCCGGTGACGGTGTCCGCCCGCACGGCAATGCAGTGCAGGTCCGGGTAGGCGTACCACCGCGCGTCGTGGAGCGCCGGGCCGAGCGCGTGGACCGTGACCGTGCGCGTCGTGCGGTCGTAATACGCCGCGATCTGCTCCCGGCGGCCCGCGGGGCCGATCCGCCCGCACACGACCACGCCGCCGGTTATGCCGAGGACGGCATCGACCTCCTGGAGTGTGGTGCCGCCGTGAACCGCCCGCGGGAGCACCTCCGGGGCCGAGCCGTCGAGAGCGAGGCCGTGCAGCACGCCGTTCGCGCCAGCGATGACGCACCACTCGCAATCGGCGTCGAACCCGAACTGGTGCGGCTCGGCCACCAGCCCCGTGCGGAACGGGAACGGCACCGGCTCGACCGGCCCGTTCCACTCGCTGACCGCCCCGAAGACCGGCCGCGGCGCGCCGAGTTCTTCGTCGGGCCGCGCCGCTTCGGCGGCGTCGAGATCGACGCGGAACGTGCGGATCGTCGCGACGCCCCCGGCGGTCCACTGGCTCAGTTCGGCGCGGCCGCGGTCGTCCACCGCGAGGGCGAACACGCGGTCCCCGGGCCGCTGCTCAAGCTCGTCGGATACCGACAGGCCGGGAACGCTCCGCGGGTGCGTCAACAGGATGACGTCTCGCGGACCGGTGCCGGCGTCGGGGTCGCGGAGCGCCCGGGCGAGGCACGCCGCGGGGTCGGGCGTGAGGTCGCTCGCTTCGAGCACCTCGGCGACCGCTTCGGGCTCCGGGCCGGTCACGTCGACCGGCCCACGGGCCGACGTCGCGTGCAACTTCACCGACGCGCACCGCTTCGCCCGCGGCGCGAGGAGCGAGAGCGCCGCCGCGGCGAGTGCGAGCCGCACGCTGCCCCAGGTTCGCACCCCCTGGTCGAGTACGATCACGCGCTCCGGCACCGCCGGCTGGTGCGGTTCTTCCTTCTGGAAGTAGAGCAGTTCGTGCGACGCGAACCGGCGGATGAACTCGTCCGGGTCGAGGGCGAACTGCGTCGGCAGCAGTTGCTCGGGCTCGCCGCGGGTGGTCACGTCGCAGTACCCGCCCTGCGGCGGCGCGTCGGGCGAGCGGCGGCGCGGCGGGAGCGTCAGCCCCGCGTCGAGCGCCGGCACCAGCACCGCCGCGCCCACGAGCCGCTGCCGCTTCCGCGCGAGCGCCAGCAGCCGGGCCACGCGGGCCGGCAGCGCTTCGGCTTCTTCCGCGAGCTTCTCGTAAGCGGCGCTCGGGCCGGTGCCGTGCGTGAGCCACTGCCTCAGGTCGTCGTCGGTGAGTCGCACCAGTCGCGAGGCGACGTAGCGGTCGAACTCGTCGGGCGTGAGTGGCGGCTCCTCCGGGGCGGTCCGGGCGTGCTCGCCGTACATCCGCAGGCACTGCAGCGCCGCCGCGATGTCGTCGGTCGAGACACCGGCGACGCTGCCGGGCAGCCCGCGGCACAACTCGGCGGCCAGGAGCCCGACGTTCCGCCGGCCCACCCCGCCGCGGGTCGCCTCGAACGCCCGCCGGAGCGGGGCGAGGCCCGGGCCGCGGTCGCGCTTCATCGCGTCCAGGACCGCCAGCACGAACGCGAACGGAGGCACCTGCGGTGCGGCGAACACGCCGTCGAGGATCGACCGCAGTTCCTCGGCGAACGCGAGGACGCTCTCGTCGTGCCGCTCGATGGCGTCGCGGCCGCGGCCCCAGCGGATGCCGAGCGCCTCGGCGTAGGCCCGCGGAACGGTGAGGTACGCGTCGGCGCGGTCGAGGCTGTTCATGACGGCGCCGCCCCGAGCCGCACCCCGGCCCGCGTCAGCGGCTCGAACGCGCCCTTCGGGACCACTTCCGCACCCGCCTCGTCCAGAAGGAGAAGCTCGTCCGGTTCGGCCCCGCACGCCTCGCGCAGCGCCGCCGGCGGTAGCTCGGGATCGGGCCGGAACCCCACGGGAACGAGGACGGTCGTGCCCCAGAACCGGACCGCTCCGGCGAGCGACGGGAGCCGCGGACCGAGCAGGACCGCCCGGTCGCCGCAGCGGGCCGCTCGAACGGCCGCGAGTTCGGCGGTGGTCGCGACGTCGGCCCACTGCACCAGCGATTCGACCGGGCAGACGAGGGCGGTCGCGGGTCGCGGTTCGCCGCCGCGAACAATTCCCAGGACCGCGGGGCGGGTCGCTTCGCGCGGCGGCGCGGCCTCGAAGCGCCCCGGCACCAGCACGGCCGCGACCGGCAGGCCGTCGCCCTCGGGCGGCACGTCGGAGGTCGGCAGCGTGCTCCCGAGCTTGCGCCACACGCCGCGAAGGTGCGTGAAGAACGTCACACCCGGCACCGGCAGCAGGCACCGCACCACGTCGGCGCTCCCGGCCGGCCAGCGAATCCACGTGGTCGCGCCGGTCGCGTGAACGCGGACGCCGCTGCGGTCGCGGACGGGCGCGAGCGAGTCGAGGTGTTCGGCGGGGATGCGGGCCGCGACGACGTCGCGCCACCGGTCGACGGGCGTCATCCGAGCTTCTCCAGGAGCTTCGCGGAGCGGCCCAGAAGGTGCGAGCGTGCGGCCGAATCGGCGACCCACGAGGCGCGGTCGGCGACGGCCTGCACCCGCTCGCGGAGCCGGGCCAGTTCGACGAGCTTCAGTCCGGCCGCGAGTTCGCGATCGGCGGTTTCCAACTCGCCCGCCAGCGAATCGGCGTCCACCGATTCGGGCCGGCGGGCGCGGGCGTGCGGCCGGTCGGCGTCCGGGGCGCGTTCGAGGACGCCCGACACGAGCGTCCCGAGCGGCCCGATCTGCTCGGCCCGGTCCCAGACGTACCGCAGCACCCACAGGTCGGACGGGTTCGCCGCGGTGCGGCCGCACATCACCGCCGACGCCGCGACCAGCTTCAGCACCTTCACCGCCCGCCGGTCCGACAGCGCCACGCCGAGGTCGCGGACCTTCGTGACGGCGTCGGCGTAGGGCTCCAGCACGACCGCGAGGTCCACGGCCTTCGTGCGGCGGGCGAGGTCGCGGAGGTCGTCGGCGGTGGGTGCGTTGGGGCTCTCGGTCCGGTGCTTCCCGTCGCGCTCGATGGCCCACCCCGCTGCGAGCAGCCCCGGGAGCTGCGCCGCCGGCAGCGCGTCCACCTTGCACCGGAGCAGGAAGCGGTCGAAGAGCGCCTGGAGCGCGTCGTCCTCCGGGAGGTGGTTCGACGCCGCGAACACGCTGAGGAGCGGGAGCCGGTGGGTCTCGGCCCCGCGGCGGTAGACCCGCTCGTTCAGCACCGTCAGGAGGTTGTTGAGGATCGCGCTGTTGGCGTTGAACAGCTCGTCGAGGAACGCGAACTCGGCCTCGGGCAGCATCCCGGTGGTGACCGTCGCGACGACGCCGTCCCGCAGGCGGGCGAGGTCGACCGGCCCGAACAGCTCGTTCGGCTCCGAGAACCGCGTGAGGAGGTACTCGAAGTACCGGCACCGCACGGCCCCGGCGAACTCGCGGACGAGGAGCGACTTGGCCGTGCCGGGCGGGCCGTACAGGAACAGGTGCTCGCCCGCGACCACGGCGAGCGCGATCAGGTCGATCACCTCGTCGCGGCCGACGAACCGGCCCTTCAGGGCGTCGGTCGCGTACTGGCGGAGGCGGTCCGCGGGGGCGTCAGGCATGTGGCTCCGGCTCCTCGGGCGGCGCGGCGGGTAGCGGCTTGCCCAAGCCATGATAGACCCGCTCGGCCCGGTCCCTCGCCGGTGACGAGACAGGCACCCAGCCGGCGCGGCCGCCGGTTGTGGCGAGCCGCTCGGCGTAGAGCAGTTGCAGCCCCGCGTGGCCGCCGAACTCGGGGGCGGATGTGGGCGCGCCGTTCAGGTCCGCCAGCACGCCCGACAGGGGCCACTCGCGCAGCAGTGCTTCGATCAGACGCGCGAGAACGCCGCCGGGTTCGCGGAGGCGGGCGCGGCGGTGAACGGCGGGCAGGAGTCGCAGTGCGACGTCGGCCGACAGGTGCGCCGCGGGCGACGGGTTCGCGGCCAGCGTCAGCGTGACGGGTGAGGTGTCTTCCGGCGGCCGCACAAGAAACCAGCACGCCCGCGCCAGCGCGACGGCCGCGTCGCGTGCGGCTGCGGCATCGAAGGTCAGCGGCGGGCCGGCGACGTCGAGCGCGTGCGTGGCGAACGCGGCGCGCAGGAGTTCGTCGACGTCGGCGTGGTGAGCCGGGAGCAGCGCCGCCGGCGCGTCCAGAACGGACTCGCCGAGCGAGAGGGTGCGTTCGAGCCAGTCGCGGAACGTCGGCATGGCGGTGCGTCTCGGGTCCCGGCCATGGTAGCACGAAACCCGGGCGCCCGCAGTGAGGGGGAGGTCACTTTCGCGGGAACGGGAAGAACACGCTCCCGCCGGTGTTGCCCGGTGGGATCAACCCGGGGAACGCCTTGTCCAGTTCCTTCTGGAGCGCGGCCTGGCCGACCTCCTTGGCGACGCTCTGGGCGAGCTTCGCGACGGCGGCCTGGAACTGTTTCTGGTCCAGGGCGGGGGCCGCGAGCGTCCCCTTGATCGGGACCGTGACGCGCTTCCCGGTCATCGCCTTCGCGAGCGCCGGCGCGTTCTTGAACCCCGGGAGCCCGCCGGGGATCGGCACGTCGGCCACCAGGTCGAGGGTGTTGTCGAACCCGACCGAGCCGGTCGTCTTGACGATGTACCCGCCGACCTTGATGTTCAGGTTCTCGTGGTGGACGCGGCCCCGCTCGACCCGCACCGGGACCGTCTGCTCGTTCGCGAGCGTCATGGTGCCGCTGTCGGCCCCGAGCAGCTTCGCGACCTCCGTGATGACCGGCCCGCCCGTCACCGTCGCCTTGTGGACGATCAGGTTGCCGCGGACCGTGGCCTGCTGCGGGTCGTTCAGCGGCACCCGGTTGTCGTCGAGCACGAACGACACCTCGCCCTCGGCCTTCCCGGAGTTGGCGACCGCCGGGAGGGCGTACCCGATGGCCCCGGCGCACACCGCGGGCGTGAGTTTGGCGCGGTCCACGACGAGCCCCTTGGCGAGCGTCAACTCGCCGGGGGCGGGGACGAACCGGGCGGTCGGGTGGACCGCGACCTTCCCGCCGCCGAACGTCCCGCTGACCGGCGCGAACTGGGCGACGCCGTTCGCGAGCTTCGCCCGGAGCGCGCCCGGCCCCATCGCGAACCCGTGCGTCTGGAGCGAGTCCCACCCGAGGCCGAAGTCGCCGGTCGCGGCCGCGAGCACCGACGGCGGCACCTTGGCCCCGGGCGTCACCGGCGGCGTGAGGCTCCCGGCGAAGGTGACCGGCTTCGTCCCGGTGCCCGTGATCGTGAAGTTCGGCCCGAACGCTTCGCGGAGCTTCGGGGTGAGCTTCGCGTAGTCGTAGGTGACCGTGCCGGCGAAGTTCGCGTCGGTGGTCGTCTCGAACCGGCCGATGCTCCCCGCCGCGGCGAGCGCCAGGCCGGGCCGCTCGACCTTCGCGGCCTTCAGCGCGACCGTGTCGGTGGACTGGGTGTACCAGCCGTCGGCCTCGACCCGCATCGCCGGCTCGGCCCAGGCCGGGTCGGCCCGGAGCCCGAGGAAGAAGTTGGTCACGTCGAGCTGCCCGTTGAACGTGGTCACGTCGCCCGAGTAGCGGAACTGGATCGGCCCGGTGGCCCGGCCGTACACCGAGGTCGGGCCGGGCGCGTCGGCGAACATGCCGAGCGTGCGGCCGAGGCGGTTCAGGTTCGCCGCCGCCGGCCCGCCGCCGTACACGACCGTCGGCCCGACCTGCGGGGCCTCGATGACGAGCTTCCCGCGGGCGACGCTGAGCGGGGCCGACGTGATCGTGAAGTTGTCGAACGTCGTGGTGCCGGCCTTCGTGTTCACCGTCAGGTCCGCGACCGCCGCCATCTTCGGCTCGTCGATGTCGAGGCCCGCGCCCCGGAACCTGGCGTTCTCGATGCTCAGCGACAGTTGATCGACGTGCAGCGCGTCGGGCGCGAGCCGCACCGTGCCGCGGGCGGTCGCCGCGCCGCCCATCTGGTAGCCGTTGAGCGTCGGCACCACCGCCCCGACCCGCTTCTTCCAGCGGCCCAGGTCGCCGGACGCCCTCGCGTCGAATTTGCCGGTGCCGAGTCGCCTCGCGTCGGCGATCGGCTCGAGGAGCGCGAGGTCGAGTTCGTCGCCGCCGGCGGTGCCGGTCAGTTTGGCGGTCGACACGGTCACGTGCCCGGCGTCGGTCGCCGTCCCGGTGGCCGTGAGGTGCAGCTTGAGCGCCGGCTCGCGGAGCCCCTTGCCGGTGCGGTCGAGGCAGGCGAACTGCTTCAGCTCGACGCCCGCCTCGGCCTTGAAGTCGTTCGTGGCGCTCCGCGACGCGACCACCCACGCGGCGGCCTCGCCCTGGAGGTCCACGCCGCCGAGGTCCACGAACTCTGACAGCCGGTCCGAGAGGCGGTCGAGGTACACGTTCGCCGCGGCCCGCACCGAGTCGCCGGTCACCTTGGCGTTCACGGCGATGAAGTCCGACTTGCACACGAGCTTGTCGAAGGTGGGCAACGCGCCGGCCCTGGCCCGGCCGACGAACTCGACCGCCAGCGGCTCGTCCCAGCGGAACTCCTGCCCGCCGCGGACCGCCTTCAGGGCCGACGTGGTGACGCTGCCGCTCCACGCGGTCCCGCCGGCGTCGGCGTGGCTCTCGACGCTGAGCGCGACGCGGCCCTCGCGGACCTCCGTTCCCGGGCGGATCTGGAGCACCTTCGGAAGCACCGCGGCGAGCTTCGCGATGTCCACGCTCGCGTCCAGTTGGACCCCGGGGCGGTCGAGGAGCTTGTCGAGCGACTCGGGGTCGAAGGTGCCGGCGACGCGGACCGTTCCCAGGTCGCACGTCAGCGCGGCGCGCTCGACGCGGAGCGTGCCGCCGCTCACCGACGCGCGCACCGGGAGGTCGGCGCTCGCGAGGCGGAGGGTGTCCCCGGCCAGCGCCGGGGCGGTGACCACGAGCCCCTTCACGCCAAGCGTGCCGTCAACGCTGCCGGCCCCCGCACCGACAACGACCGTGAGGTCCGCGGTGAGCGCGCCGGCGACGGCGAGCTTCGGGTCGGCGCGGCGGAGCAGGGGGGCGAGCGCCTCCAGGGCGAAGTCGCTCGTCGCGACCCGCACGCGGCTCGGCTCGCCGATCGACGCCTCGACTTCCACCCGGGTCGGCGCGTTCGCCGTCAACGTGATCGCGACCGGCTCGGACCGCGCCGCGGGAACGCTCACCGCGGCGTCGATGTCGCGGAACTCGCTGAACCGGCCCGTGTCGGCGTCGCGGACCGTGAGCGTGCCGTCCACCACCCGCAGGTTGATCGGCGTGCGCGGGGCGCTCGACGGCGGGGTGGTGTCGGCGATCAGTTTCTGGAGAACCGTTTCGAGGTTGCTCGTGTCCTTCTCGCAGACGACCTCGACGACCGGCCCCGTGACGACGATCTCGCCGAGGTCGCCGTGGTCGCGGATCAGCGCTACGAGCGTGCGGCCGACGGTCACCTTCGGGACGTGCGCGACGACGCGGCCCTGCGGGTCGGTGAGGGTGACCCCGCGGAGTTCGACGTTCGAGAACCAGCCGAGCGAGGCGTCGCCAATGTCCAGAGAGCCGTTCAGGTCGCCCGCGGCGGACCGGGCGATGCGGTTGCGGAGTGATGTCTTCGCGACGACGGCCGGGGCGAACCACACCGCGAGGAGCAGCACCGCGAGCGGGCCGATGAGCTTGAACCGCCACTTGCGGCGGGCGGCGGGCTGGGGTGCGCTGGGGGCGGGCGTCGCGGGGTCAGACATGCTCGGCGTCCTGCAGCGTGCGGGTCGGGCCGCGTCCGGCGGCACCGGGCAGGATTAGAGCTTGAAACCGCCGGGCGGGCAACGCCAAGTCTCGGGGCGCTCTCATTGATTCGGCGCGCCCGCGCCACCCCTCGCCGATGAACTCCGATTTCGCCAAATCAACATAATTCTTGCGGACAAATTTCAATTTGAGCAACTGGCCGAGTTGTAAAGTCAGATGTGTCCGTTGTTTACCGTTAGTGCCTGGAGGTACTTAATGGCTCGGCCCGAACGGGCGAACTCCGGACGAACTCGTCACCGAACCGGCGGTCCGCAGTTGAACGAGTGGCGAGTCGCGCCAAGTCCGGTTGATCCGTACAGGTGTGTTTGACCTTCCCCTGGTGGAGGCGGTCGCCACGAGTCCTCGAGTGGCGGGTGGGGGAGGCGTGAACACCTCGTCCCGCGTCCCCCACCCGGCTCACAGAGCCTCGCCACCCTCCCCCACCAAGGGGAGGGCAAAAACACACGGCGCGACGGGCGGGCGTGGCTCGCCTCACTTCCCGAGGGTGTCCTTGAACAGCGCGAGCATCGCGGCCCACGACTTCTCGTCGGCCGCCTTGTCGTACTTCATCCCCTTGATCATGTGCTTGTCGGCCGCGGGCACGGTGAAGCTGTGGACCACGCCGGGGAACGCCTCGAACGTGTACTTCACCTTGGCCGCGTCGAGCGGCTCCTTGAACGCGGTCACCGCCTTCTCGGGGACGAACGGGTCGTCGGCCCCGTGGGCGAGGTACAGCGTCGGCTTGATCGCCTTCGCCTCGTCGGCCGTCGGTGCCGGCAGCGCCGCGTGGAACGTGGCGACGGCCTTGAGGTCCGCCCCCGCGTAAGCCAGTTGTAGGCAGGTGCTGCCGCCGAAGCAGTACCCGATCGCCGCGAGCTTGGCGGGATCGACGTTCGGCTGCGAGGCGAGTTGCTTCAGCCCGGTCTCGGCCCGGCCGCGCCACGCCTTGACGTTCTCGCGGACGGTCGTCGCCATCTTGCGGGCGTCGTCCGGGTGGTTCACCGTCTTCCCCTCGCCGTACATGTCGCAGGCGAACGCGACGTACCCGAGGCCCGCGAGCTGCTTGGCCCGGTCGCGGGCGTAGTCGTCGAGCCCCCACCACTCGTGGACGACGAGGACGCCGGGGAGCTTCCCCTTCAGCGCGTCGTCGTAGGCGAGGAGGCCCTTGAGCTTGGTGCCGTCGTGGTCGTACTCGACCACCCTGGTGACGACGGCCGCCGGTGCGGGGCCGGCGAGCAGTGCGGCGGCCGCGACTGCGAGTGCGGTGCGGAGCATGGTGCGGTTCCCTCGCGGGGTGGGTCCGAGTTGGGTTGATTGCTGACTGTAGCCGGCCTCTGTGAGGCCGGTGCCTGGGGATTCCCAACCGCCCGGCCTCACAGAGGCCGGCTACAGATCAACCCGACCCGGGGTGGGGTCAAGCGCGGCCCCGAAACGCGGACGGGACCGCCACACTCAGTGTAGCGGTCCCGTCCAGGTGCTGTGCGGGCGCGGCTCAGCCGGCGACGTCGCCCGCGACCCGTGCGATGGTTTCGTGCGTGAGGGCGAACGCGACCTGGTCGCGGCCGGGCTCGGCCTTGCTCGCGGTGAACCGCCGCAGCACCGCCTCGGTCGTGCCCTGCAACCAGACCTCGTAGTACGCGAGGTTGTCGGCCTTCTTGGCCGGCGCGACGCTGCGGAGCACCGCCTCGTCGCGGGCGGCGTCGATCTCGTGGACCTTCAGGGGCTCCATGAGCCCGCCGACCCGTGCGGCGACGGCCGCCGCCCAGGTCGCGACCGTCAGGCCGGCCGGGGGCGCCGCGGTGCGGGTCAGTGCGACCTCCCACACGAGGCACGAGAGCGAGTCGGCCTTGTCGGCGGCGACCCGGACGTCCCAGCCCGCTGCCGGAAACGCCTCCGCCCAACTGTGCCGCCCCGCGCCGGCGGGCCGCCACTCACTTAACTTTGGAAGGAGCGTTTCGGGAAGCGTCATTGGTCCCTCCGATGGCTTGTTGCGTGTGGTCGGTTCCGTCAAAACTCATGACGGTTGGTTGTCCGTCGAACAGTGTCTCGAGATGCACAGGGCGTGCCCAAATGAACTGTACGTTCGCCAACGTGTCCCTCGCCTCGTCCCCCTTCAAATCTACCCCATTGTGTTCGTGCCGCAACAGCAGTTCGCCGCGGTTGCGGTAGTTGCCGTCGACCACGTAGATCCACGGCTTGCCGAAGTTCGTGAGGCTGAACAGGAGACGCTGCTTGACCTTCTGGAATTCACGGCTCTCGACGACGTAGTTCGCGCCGGGCTCGTTGTAGTTGAACGAGAACAGGCCGTGCTCCTTGCAGAACTCGGGCGTCAGGAAGGTATCGATGAACGTGATGTCGTTGTGGATCTTGCGCACCTCGAAGATCTTCTTCCGGCCCAACCCGGCCCCGGTGTCCCACTTGCGCTTCCGCTCCATGTCGTCGCAGTTCTCCCAGTCGGGTCCGAACTGGCCCATGTTCCAGCGCCGCTCGATGTCGCGCAGGAGTTCGATGCCGACCTTGTACGGGTTGAGCCGCCGCGAACTCGTCGCCATCGTCCCCGAGTGGTGGTCAGCATAGTCGATGACCTCCGACGGTTGCAGGATCTTCTGCGTCATCATCGTCGAGTGCCAGAAACTCGCCCACCCTTCGTTGATGATCTTCGTTTGACCTTGAGGATAAAAGTAGTAGGCCTCGTCGCGGATGATGCTCAGGATGTCCCGCTGCCAGTTCTTGAGCGGGGCGTGCTCGATGAGGAACAGGAGCACGTCCTTCTCGGGCCGCTCGGGGAAGTGGGCGACCCGCTGGTCCTTGAGGTGCTTCCGCTCCTCGTCCTCGGCCTTGAGCGTGGCGCGGGGGTTGATGTAGTCGGCCATGTACCCCTTGGCCTTGAACCGCCGGGTGTGCGACTCCTCGGCCTCGCCCTCGGCCGGGGCGGGGGAGAAGTCGTACTTCGAGTGGTCGTCGCGGCGCTTGATGGCGACCGAGTGGATGTCGATCAGGTCGTCGATCGACATGCACTTGTCGAGGAACGCCTCGACCTCGTCCTCGCCGAACCGCTCCACGTAGTGCCGGATCCGGGCCGCGTGGTTGGCGATCTCGTCCATCATCTTCCGGGTCGTGTGCCCGAAGTACGCGTTGTTCTTGAAGAAGTCGCAGTGCCCGTAGACGTGGGCCATCACGAGCTTCTGGTCGACGGTGTGGTTGCACCGCATCAGGTACGCGTAGCACGGGTCGTTGTTGATGACCATCTCGTAGATCTTCGACAGCCCGTACTCGTACCCCTTCTTGAGGTCCTCGTACTGCATGCCGAACGACCAGTGCGGGTACCGGGTGGGGAACCCGCCGTAGGCGGCGATCTCGTTCAGGTCGTCGGCGTCCACGACCTCGAAGATGGTCTCGTAGAAGTCGAGCCCGTACTCGCGGGCGTACCCCTCGATCTCGTCCTTGAGCACCCGCAGGTGCGGCGGCAGGTTCGTGTTGTAGAAGCCGAGGTGCATGGTTCGCTCCGCGAGTACGGCCGTCCGTCGGATACCCCATCATACCCCAGTCGGGGTGTCATTTCTGCTCCGGGCCCGGGGCCTGCCACCGGCCGCCCCATTCCAGGTACAGGGTCATCAGCAGGTGCTCCCACTCGCGGCGGGTGCGGGTCGCGGGGAACGGGTCGGCCCGCACCGCCGCGGGGGCCTGCGCCACGATCTGCACGGTGCCGTCGGCGCGGATCCTCCCGAGCCGCCACGGCCGCCAGCCGTAGTGGTTCTCCGGGTCGATCAGCAGGCGGGCGCTGGGGCCGTCGAACTCGATCCCGCCGACGGCCCGGAGGACCTCGACCGGGTCCGGGGTGCCGGCCCGGGTCGCCGCCCGCGCCCAGATGTGGACCCCGCTGTACGCCGCGGTCATGTTGTCCGTGACCACCCGCTGGTCGCCGAACCGCCCCTTCACCTTGGCGAGGAACACGCGGTTCTCCGCGCGGTCGAGTTCCTGGAAGTAGTTGGCCGCGAGGTAGTCGCCGGCCACGAGCTTCGGGTCGAACCCGATCAGGTCGTGCTCGGTCAGGGTGATCGAGAGCGTGGGCGTCGCGTCGGCGGTGACCCCCCGGCGGCGGAGCTCGCGGTAGAACGGGAAGTTGCTCCCGCCGTTGAGGATGTTGATGATCGCGTCGGGCTTCGCGGCGGCGATCGCGTCGACCACGGCGGCGAAGTCGCTGGTGCCGAACGGGACGAACCGGGCGTCGACGATCTCGCCGTCGCGGAGCACGTCCCGCAGGTGGTCGCGGACGACCTCGGTGGTGCACCGCGGGGAGACGAGGTCCGAGCCGACGACGAACAGCCGCTTCTTCCCGAGCGTCTTGACCAGGTACTCGATCGCCGGGAGGTGCTTCTGGTTCGGCACCGCCCCGGTGTAGACGATCCGCGGCGACTGCTCCAGCCCCTCGAACGAGACGGGGTAGAAGAGGAGCCCGTTGTCCCGCTCGACGGCCCCCATGACGGCCTTCCGGGCCGGCGACGTCATGCACCCGAAGATGACCGACACGCGGTCCTCGGCGAGGAGCCGCTCGGCGGCCCGCTGGAACTCGGCCGGGTCCGACTTGCCGTCCACGACGACGGCCCGGAGCGGCCGCCCGAGCACCCCGCCGGCCGCGTTCAGCTCGTCGATGGCGAACACGGTCGCGTCGATCAGCGGCCCCTCCTGGACCGCCATGGTCCCGGTCTGCGAGTGGAGCACGCCGATGAGGATCGGTTCGGGCGGGGGCGGGGCCGGGGGGAACACGCCCCGGACCCCGACCGCGACCGCGGCGAGGACGACGAGCCCGATCGCGGCCCACGCCGCACGGGACGCCCACCGCACCCGCCGGACGGTGCGACTGGTTGGGGAAATAGGGGCCGACCCGGACGACGCGGGGGAGGGGCCGGCCGGGATCCGGGCGACCGTCTCGCCGATGAAGTAGTTCCCGGTGGTGTGGCCCGTGGAGCACGGCCGCAGCGGCACGTCGTCCCCGACCGCGGCGCCGAGCACCTCCAGCGCCGCGGCCGCGTCGCGGGCCGACGCCGGGCGGCGGTCCCGCTTCTTCTTGAGCAGCGCGGCGACGAAGTCGGCCACGTCCTTGGGGATGCTCGGGTTGGCGCGGTCCACGCGGGGCGGGGTCTTGGTCGCCAGCGCGAGCATCACCGCCATCGCCGTGTTCCCGGGGAAGGGCAGGTTCCCGACGAGCATCGCGTACAGGACGCTGCCGAGGCTGAACAGGTCCGACCGGCCGTCGAGGTCGAGCCCGGCGGCCTGCTCGGGCGACATGTAGTTCGGCGTGCCCATGACGAGCCCGCTCGACGTCAGGTTCGTCTCGCCGGACGTGTGCCGGGCCAGGCCGAAGTCGAGGATCTTGACGCGGAACGGGGCGGCCGGGGCGCGGGCCGAGGGCCCCGAGGGCGGGCCGTCGCCGCGGGGGGCGGGGGTCAGGAGGATGTCGCCCCGGGACCCGCGCTCGGCCCCCCGCGCCTGTTCGAGCCACAGGTTCGCGGGCTTGACGTCGCGGTGGACCAGCCCCTTGTCGTGCGCCGCGGCCAGGCCGAGGGCCGTCTGCCGGGCGACCTCGAGCGCCTCGCGGAGGGTGAGCGGCGGCTGGCGGTCCATCCGGGCCTGGACCGTCTCCCCTTCGAGGAACTGCATGGCGAGGTACGGCACGTCGCCGGCGGCGATGTTGTAGATGGTGACGACGTGGTCGGACTGGACCGCGGCGGCGGCCCGGGCCTCGCGGAGGAACCGCTCGCGGCTGTCGCGGTCCCGGGCCAGCTCGGGGAGCAGCACCTTGAGGGCGACCCGGCGGGACAGGGCGACCTCCTCGGCCTCGAACACGACGCCCATGCCGCCGGTGCCGAGGACGCGCAGGACGCGGTAGTCCCCCAGCCGGCCGAGTTCGTCCGGTCCCGCGGGCGGTGAGAGGAACGGGTAGGGGCTGCCCCGGGGGGCGGGGTCGATCGACATTTCGCTGGTCGTCTCACACTCCCGGGGGTCGCTGGGGCTCATGGCTCACCTGGCGGGCGGAACCCGCGGCCGGGGGGGTTGGTCACGGGGCGGCCGGGGCCTGCCACCGGCTCCCCCACTCGATGTACAGCCCCTCGAGGAGCCGCTCCCACTCCGCCCGGGGGCGGCTCGCGGGGAACGGGGCCGGGGCGACGTTCTCGGCCGCGGTCGCGACCGTGTCCACCTGGCCGTCGGCCCGCACCCGCCCGATCCGCCACTCCTGCCAGGTGTGCAGGGTCACCGGGTCGACCCTGAGCGGCCCCCCCGGCGACGGGAACGTCGCGCCGCGGAGCTTGGTGAGGACCGCGTCCGGGTCCGTCTTGCCGGCCTCGTTGGCGGACCGCGCCCAGAGGTGGACCCCGGCGTAGGCCGCGGCCATCGCGTCCGAGGTGACCCGGTCGCCGCCGAACTTGGTCCGCACCTTCTTGACGAACGCCCGCGACTCCTCGCTGTCCACCGACTGGAAGTACGCGGCGACGAGGTGGCTGCCGGCGACCGCGTCCGGGTCGAGGCTCCGGAGTTCGTTCTCCGCGATGCTCGACGACAGGACCGCCACGTCCCGGGCCGTGAGCCCGGCGGCCTTCATCTCCTTGAAGAACGAGAGGTTCGTGGTGCCGTTCAAGAGGTTCACGACCCCGTCGGCGTTCGACTTGCGGACCTGCTCGACGACCCCGACGACGTCCCGCGAGCCGAGCGGCACGAACTCCGCCCCGACGACCTCGACGCCGGGCTTCTTCTTGACGTGGTCCCCGACGACCTCGGCCGCGGTCCGCGGGAACACGTAGTCCGAGCCGACGACGAACAGCCGCCTCTTCCCGAGCTTGCCGGTGAGGTAGTCGATCCCGGGGAGGATCTGCTGGTTCGGGGTCGCGCCCAGGTACACGATCCGCGGGGACTGCTCCAGCCCCTCGTACTGGACCGGGTAGAACAGCACGCTCCCGTGCCGCTCGACCGCCGGCCGGACGGCCTTGCGCGCCGCGCTGGTCCAGCACCCGAACAGTGCGGCGACCTTCTCCTCGCCGAGGAGCTTGTCGGCCGCGAGCCCGAACGTCTCGGAGTCCGACTTGCCGTCGATCACGATCGGCTGGACCGGCCGCCCGAGGACGCCGCCGGCCTGGTTGATCTCGTCCACCGCGAGGAGCGTCGCGTCGAGGACCGGCGACTCGCTCAGGGCCATCGACCCGGATTTCGAGTGGAGGACGCCGATGCGGACGGGCTCGCCCGCGTCGGCGACCGGGGCGGGCCCGGTCCCGAGCCGCCCGCCGACGCCGAGCATCAGCCCGAGCGCGACCAGGGCGATGGCGACGGCCACCAGCCCGACGCCGACGCTGACCCCCGGGGGCTGGTGGCCCGCGTGCGGGGCGGGGGGCGCGGCCGGGAGCGGGGCGGGCGGCACCGCGGGCGGCGGGGTCGCCCGCCGGAGGGCCGGGGCGATCGACGGGTTCGGCGCCGTGACGGCGCTGCCCGTCGGGTTGGGCGTGGCCATCCCCGCGGCCGAGTTGGCCGGGAGGTTCTGGCGGCTCTTCAGCTCCGGGACGACCGGGCGGCGGGCGGCCTCGGCCCACCCGACCTTGCCCGACCCGGGCTTCCGCACCGGGGGCGGGGGGGGCGGCCGCTCGAGTTCCGCGTCGAGGATGCCGGTGAGGTGCTCGATCACCTGGAGGGCCGACGGGGGCCGCCCCGCGGGCGACTTCGCCATCATCTTGGCGACGAGCTGCGACAGCTCCAGCGGCACGGCCGGGTTCATCTCGTGTAGCGGCGGGGGCGTGTGGTTGGCCAGGGCCATGAGCACGGCCATCGTGGACTCGCCCGGGAACGCGAGTTCGCCGGTGAGCATCGTGTAGATCACGCACCCGAGGCTGAACAGGTCGGCCCGGTGGTCCACCTCGGTGCCGCCGGCCTGCTCGGGGGCCATGAAGTGCGGGGTGCCGACGACGACGCCCGCGGTGGTGAGCCGCGGGCCGCCCCCGCCCCGGACGAGCCCGAGGTCGAGGATCTTGACCCGGAACGAGTTGTCGTGCTGCACCGCCCCGCCGACGACGAGCCGGCCCGAGTCGGCCGACTTCTTCGCGCCCTCGTCCTTCAGTTCGAGCCACAGGTTCGCGGGCTTGATGTCCCGGTGGACGAGCCCGGCGTCGTGGGCCGCGGCCAGCCCGGCGGCCGCCTGGGAGGCGATGGTGACCGCGTCCACCACCCCGAGCCGGGGCTCCCGGGCCAGCCGCGCGTCGAGCGCCTCGCCCCGGAGCAGCTGCATCGCCATGTACGGGACGTCGTTGTCCTGCCCGACCTGGAACACGGTGACGATGTGGTCGGAACTCAGGGCCGCCGCGGCGCGGGCCTCCTTGAGGAACCGCTCTCGGGCCGCCTGCGACGCGGCGATCTCCGGGCGCATGACCTTCAGGGCGACGAGCCGGCGGAGCTGCGAGTCGATCGCCTCGAACACGATCCCCATGCCCCCGACGCCCAGCACCCGCCGGACGCGGTACGAGCCGAGCAGCCCCAGGTCGCCGGGCTCGACCGGCGGGCCGAGGAACGACAGGTCCGGCGGCGGCGGCGGACCCTCCGCGAACCCGTCGGAACTGTCCGGGGCGCCCCGGACGGTGGCCGACGGGTCCGGGGTGTGGATCTGCGTCGTGTTGTCGGGCGTGTCTGCCGCCATGGGGCGCTCCGGATTCCGCGGGGTGCCCGCCCACCCCGTCCGCTTATGGTATCACGGCGGCCGCGGAGCCGCCGCAACTCGGGGGCCGATTCCGGTGCCAGAGGGGCCGGTTGGGACGGGTGCCGGGGTCGGGGCGTGCGTCACTTGCACGCGAGTGAGACGACGAGCCCGGACGAGAGGACGGTGCCGGTGAGCAGATAGATGAAGGTTAGAACCCAACTCTCCCAGTGATGCTGCTCGCGCTCGCGGCTTATTTCGGACCCGCACCGCCTGGGTGGAGCCGCGAGCATCGCCAACGCGCCTCCGAGGTGTGTGCCGGCCATGAAGCAGGAGAATCCCATCAGCACGGGATCAGTTGCCATGAGGCACCGGAGGGCGGCGGTCTCGGTTGGTTCGACCCTGAGAGCCAGTGGCGAAATCGTTGAGGTGGCCGCACCTCACCCGCCGCGGCCAGAGCCCCGCGGCGACCTCTCCCCGCAGAGCCGGGGCGAGGGGGGGCGGTTGGTCCGACGCCACGCGCACCCGATCGCGTTGCTGAAGAACAGGCCCAACGCCCCTCGCCCCGGCTCTGCGGGGAGAGGTCGCGACGAGTCCGCGAGTCGCGGGTGAGGGGCGGCCACATGAACCTTGCCCCCGCGGCGTCGCCTCATTCCGCCACCGATTCTCAACGACCGGTCTTCAGGAATTCCTTGATGCTCCCGAGGATCGCGTCGCGGTCCGGGACCCGGCTGGCGACGACGTTCTTGTGGTCGTCCACCAGCTCGTTGACGTGCTCGAAGAACTCCCCGCTGCCGTACGGCGACTCGACCTGCCCGTACCCGAACAGGTTCAGCTTCGGGAGCATCTGGGTGGTGAGCAGGTCGACGCACTTGGGCACGTCGTCGCCCCAGTTGTCGCCGTCCGAGAAGTGGAACGCGTACACGTTCCACTGCGACGGCGGGTACCGGGTGTCGATGATCTTGTTGCAGAGTTCGTAGGCCGAGCTGATCTTGGTGCCGCCGCTCTCGCGGGTGTGGTAGAACCGGTGCTCGTCCACCTCTTGCGCCACGGCGTCGTGGATGATGTAGACCGTGTCCACGCCCTTGTAGTGCTTCTTGATCCAGGTGTCGATCCAGAACGCCTCGATGCGGACGATCTCCTTCTGCTCGTCGGTCATGCTCCCCGAGACGTCCATCATGTAGATGACGCACGCCACGGCGTCGGGCTTGGGCACCTCCTTCCAGCTCCGGTACTGCTTGTCCTCGCGCTGCGGGATCACCTTGGGTGAGATCGGGTCGTAGGTGCCGGCCGAGATCTGCCGCTTGATGGCCCGCTTGTACGTCCGCTTGAAGTGCCGCAGGCTCTCGGGGCCGACGCTGCGGATGCTGGTGTACTTGTCCTTCTCGGTGACGACGTTCTTGTGGCCCCGGGGCTCGATCCGCGGCAGCGCGAGTTCCTCGCCGAGGATCTCGGCCAGCTCCTCCATGGTGAGGTCGACTTCGAGGATGTGGCCGCCCGGCTGGTCGCCGGCCTGGGGCTCGCCGTCCTCGCCCTGCTGCGGCGTGAGGGGCTGCCCGGGCTGGCCCGGCCCGACGCCGACGCCGCCGGAGTTCTTGTTGCCGTACCGGAACTGCGGGAGGTTGATCGACGGCACGGGGATGGACACGAAGTCCTTCCCCTTCTTGCCGATCATCTCCCCGCGGCCGATGTACTTGGACAGGTTGCTCTTCACCTTGCCGCGGACGATCTTGCGGAACCGCTGGAGGTCTTGTTCGATCTTCTGGCCCACGGGGGAGTGCCTCGCGTATGAGGGTGACGAGTCCGATACCCAATCGTACCAGACAACGGGGCCGGTCGAGAAGCGAAACGGGTGTCCGGAGTCGGGCGGATTTGCGTGCCCCGTCGGGCGGAGTGCCGCTGCGGGTCGCGTCGGGGGCAAGGGGAGTGCAGGAACGCGACGGCGTCCCCGGCAGGGCTCCGCGCTACGTGGCCCAGTCCTCGATCTGTACGCCCCGAATTCGTTCAAAGTCGCGGCGGTTGTGGGTCACAACCGCGGATCCGGTCTCGAGCGCGATCGCGGCAATCTTGAGGTCGTTGCCCTTCACGTTCAACTTCTGCCGCTTGAGTGCGGTGTACCGGTTCACGGCCCCGAGCGAAAAGGAGACGACCGGCCAGTACCGCAACTCGTTCAACGTGTCGGTCAGTCGCTGGTAGGCCGTTGCGGCCTGTTCCGGGGTCTTCGCGCGGCCGATAACCGCGGCCCACCCGTCCCACACCTCCTGTACGGTGATGATGGGGACCGCAACGTGGTCCGAGAGGTGCCGCACGACTCCGGCGAGCACGTTCGGGTCGTGCCGGAAGTAGAGCGACAGCGTGTCGGTGTCGAGAATGAACCGGCTCACGGCTCGCCTGCCGGAGCGTCCCACGTGTCCGCCCGCTGGTCGGCCGCTTGGCGCGCCGCTTCAATTCCGTCGAGCCAGGCGCGGGTCAACTCATCGTCGGGCCAAACGGGTGCCGTTCCGGAGCGGCCGAACTGCAACCGGACGACTTCGACGCCCGCGGTCTTCACTTCGAGCGCGGCACGCAGGTTCGCGAGCGCTTCCTCACGCGTGGCCCCCTCTGCCGTTGCCGGCACCGGTTCCCCGCTCCAGGCGCGGAAGTTGGTGCCGGCGGTCTGCTGAACCAGGACGGGAAGTTCCATGTGGGCTCCACACACGCGTACCTTACCTCGGATTATACCGCGAAGTGCCGTCAACGCAGAAGGCCCACCCGGGATCGGGTGGGCCTTCGTGTGCTCGCCACCAGGGGCGGGACGGATGGGGGTGCCCTGAGCCGCAACCTCCAGCACTTATGGCTGCTTCCTTCCGGACCTGACCAGGTTCATACTTTTAGCTCGGTCAGGCCCCCACCCGTCTCGACCCCGGCGGCGCGTATCGTCGGGCGCGGCGACCAGATCGGGGTCGCCCGCGTCACTTCTTCGTCTGGCCCCGGGCGAAGATGCTCGCCACGAAGTTCAGCACGTCGGTCGCGCTGGACTCGTTATATCCGTAATTCCGGATCAGGCGACTCTTCACCACGTCGATTTTTTCCTGGGTCGCCTTGTCCACCACGTTCGACACCAGCGAGCTGAGCTTGATCGTGTCCTTCTGGTCCTCGAACAGCTTGAGTTCCAGGGCCTTCTGGAGCCGCTCGTTGGTCTTGTAGTCGAACTTCTTGCCGTCGATGGCCAGCGCCCCGATGTAGTTCATGATCTCGCGGCGGAAGTCGTCCTTGCGGCCCTCGGGGATGTCGATCTTCTCCTCGACCGACCGCATGAGCCGCTCGTCGGGGTCCTCGTTGGCACCGGTGAACTTGTTCCGCACCTTCTCGCGGAGCGTGTACGACCGGACGTTGTCGATGTAGTTCCCGCACAGCCGGGTGAGCGCGTCCTCGTCGGCGGCGATGGCCCGCTGGACCTCGTTCTTCACGATGTCCTCGTACTCCTCGCGGACGACCGCCAGCAACTCGCGGTAGTGCCGGTACTGGTCCTCGTCCTTGATGAGCGAGTGGTGCCGGAGCCCCGACTCCAGTTCGTGCATCACCATGAACGGGTTGATGTTGTCCTCGTCCGGGTGGGCGACCAGGGCGTTGCTGATCTTGTCCTGGATGTACCGCGGGCTGATCCCGGTCATGCCCTCGTTGGCCGCGTCCCGCTTCAGCTCGATGACGTTGTCCTCGGTGAACCCGGGGAGGGTCTTCCCGTTGTACAGCTTCATCTTCTGGAGCACGCTGAGGCTGGCGTGCTTGGGCGGGGTGAGCCGGGTGAGCACGGCCCACATCGCGGCGATCTCGACCGTGTGCGGGGCGATGTGCTTGCCCCGCACCTTCTCGGGCCGGTAGTCCTTCTCGTAGATCTTGACCTCGTCGCGGAGCCGGGTGACGTAGGGCACGTCGATCTTCACAGTGCGGTCCCGGAGCGCCTCCATGAACTCGTTGTTCTGGAGCCGCCGGTACTCGGGCTCGTTCGTGTGGCCCAGGATCACCTCGTCGATGTCCGTCTGCGCGAACTTCTTCGGCTTGATCTTGTGCTCCTGCGACGCCCCGAGCAGGTCGTAGAGGAACGCCACGTCGAGCTTGAGCACCTCGATGAACTCGACGATCCCGCGGTTGGCGATGTTGAGTTCGCCGTCGAAGTTGAACGCCCGGGGGTCGCTGTCGCTGCCGTACTCGGCGATCTTCCGGTAGTTGATGTCGCCGGTCAGCTCGGTCGAGTCCTGGTTCTTCTCGTCCTTCGGCTGGAACGTCCCGATGCCGATCCGGTCCTTCTCGCTGAGCACCAGCCGGTACACCTTGACCTCGTTGTCGACCATCTTGAGCCAGTCGCCGTCGTACTTGGCGAGCCGGGTCTTGTACTCGTACCGGCTGAACGGGCTCAGGTCGCCCTTGATCTTCACGTCGTAGGCGTAGGGCTTCTTGGCCTTCTCGTTGAGCTGGGCCAGCAGGGCGGCCCGCTGCTCCTCCGGGACCAGTTGCAGCGGTTCGCCGTGCATCGGGTCCTTAACCCAGGTGCCGTCCGGCCCCTTCCACGAGAAGCTGAACAGCATCCCGTCGTCGGTCCGGCTGTACTCCTCCAGGCCGCGCTTCAGGAGCCGCGCGATGGTGGACTTGGCGCTGCCGACCGGCCCGTGGAGCAGGATCACCCGGCGCTCGGTGCCGTAGCCCAGGGCGGCGCTCTTGAACGTGTTCACGAGTTGCATCAGCGAGCGGTCGAGCCCGTAGATGCCGTCCCCGTGGCGGGTCGCGAAGTCGGTGAAGAACTTGAACCGGGTGATCCGGTCCTTGTTCTCGTACACGTCGTCGGTGCCGTGCGACAGGATCATGTCGTACAGCCGCTGGAACGCGGTCCGGGTGACGCCGGGCGTCTCCAGCACGATGTTGAGGTAGTCGGTGAACGAGCCTTCCCGGTGGAGCTTGCGGTACTCGGTGGTATCGAGTCGGGCGCGAAGGCCGTCGAGGATTGCCGTGGCGGTGGCCATGAGTGGTGGTGTCCTCCGTGGAAGGTCGCCAGAGGTGGGCGCGGCGATCGGGCCGCACCAGCCTAACGCCTCGCACGCGCGGGTTCAAGTCGCGGCCGTGTGCACCCCGGTGCGGGGTAGGGGTACGGTACTATTGTACCCGCGTCGCGTGTCGTACACCAACACGAGACGGCACGTGCGTGCCGCGGCCGGGGGTGGATCAGAGCCCGAGCTTGCCGCGGAGGTTCCCGATCACGTCCGCCGCCCCGCCGGTGCCGTTGAGCACCCCGGCGATCTGGTCGCCGAGGCCGGGCACCTTCGCCTTGATGAACTCGACGACGCTGGCGACGGCGCTCTTCGCCTGGTCCGGGGTGATGCCGGCCCGGTCGGCCACCGTCTTGATTAACTCGTCCACGTGTCATCTCCACAGGGGCGCACGGCGGGCCGGAGCGGCCGCAGCACTGAGTCTACTCGGTTCCCGCGAACTTCGGAAACCGCTTCGACGCCGTCGCGACGGGTTTTTCGTCCGCGTCGAGCACCACGACGTACGCGGCCGCGCCGGGGGTGGCTTCGACCAGCTCCAGCGCCCGCTCCGGCGGCAGCACGCTCACGGCCTTGGTCATGCTGTCGGCGGTCGTGCCGTTCGGGGCGACCACGGTGACGCTCCGCCGCCCGGTGAGGCCGAGGCCGGTCCGCGGGTCGAGGACGTGCGAGTACCGCACCCCGTTGATGACGACGAACTGCTCCAGGTCGCCGGACGTCGAGACGGCCGCGTTCGCGAGGTGCAGCGTCCGCGGCCTCTGCGACTTCGCGATCGGCGCGATGTCCACGGCCCAGTGGTCCTTGCCGGGGGGCGGGTCGCCGCACGCGATGTCGCCGGCCGCCGCGACGAGTGCCGACGCGATCCCGAACTTCTCTTTGAGCACCTTCAGCGCCTCGTCGGCCGCGTACCCTTTGGCGATGCCGCCCAGGTCGAGTTGCATGCCCGGCGTCGCGAGCTGGACCGTCTGCTTCGCGGGGTCGAGCCTCACCTTCTCGTACCCGACCTTCGCACGCGCCGCGGCGAACTCCTTCGGGTCCGGGAGCTCCTGCGTGCGGCGCGCGTGCCGCCACAGCTGCACGACCGGGCCGACGGTGGCGTCGAACGCGCCCTCCGAGCGCTTCGACAGGTCCCCGGCCCGGCTCAGCACGAGGAACAGGTCGGCGCTCACCTTCCGCGGCTCGCCGACCTCGGTCGCGAACGCCTTGCACAACTGCATGAGTTCACTGGTCGGCTTGTAGTCGCTCATGCATTCGTCGAGGGCGGCCACACGAGCGAACGCGGCGTCCGCGGCCGCCTTGGCGGTCGCGGCGTCCGGCGCGTACAGCACGACGCGGAACGTCGTGCCCATGTGCTTCGACTCGAACTCGAAGCGCTCGGGCGCCCGTGTCCCCGGTGCAATAAATGGGCGCGGCGGAGCGTCTAGAATAACATGACCGCACGCCCCGGCCGCCACGATCGCCACCCACGCAAACATTCGCTGGCCCCGCCGCGGTTCGGTTGTTGACAGTGCCGCCGTTATCGGAGAATCTAGCAGACATGTCGCGCCGATTCACCTACTCGCTGTTCCTCTTGGCCGCCCTCAACGCGGCCGCCGTTTCGCTCGCCCCCGCCGACACGAAGGACGCCCCGCCGGCCCCGCCGAAGCTGGAGCGGAAGAACTTCGTGCAGACCGTCGAGGGGTACAAGACGGTCGCCGACGCGAACATGAAGGACGCCAAGAAGATCGCGATGCAGTCGCAGTTCGAGATGGTCTACGTCCCCGGCGGGGAGGTGACCGTCGGGAGCCCGGCAACCGAGGCCGGCCGCGGCGAGAACGAGGGGCCGCAGTACAAGGCGAAGGTCGGCGGGTTCTGGATGCAGAAGGTCGAGGTCACCTGGAACGACTGGGACATGTTCTGGTACGACGAGAACTTCCTCAAGGCCGACCACAAGGACGCCGCCAAGCTCGCGGCCGACGCCGTCACCCGCCCGACCAACACGTTCCTCGACGAGACCTACGACCACGGCCGCGACGGGCACCCGGCCCTGAGCATGACCCACCACGCGGCGATGGTGTACTGCGAGTGGCTCCGCAAGAAGACCGGCCGGCCGTACCGGCTCCCGACCGAGGCCGAGTTCGAGTACGCGGCCCGCGGCGGCAAGGGCGACGCCCCCTACTTCTTCGGCAGCGACCCGAAGGAACTCGCCGAGTACGCCTGGTTCGCCGAGAACTCGAAGGACGAGGAGTACCCCGAGAAGCCGAAGGGCTGCACGCACAAGGTCGGCACCCGCAAGCCGAACCCGTTCGGGCTCCACGACCTGTACGGCAACGTGTGGGAGTGGACCCTCGACCAGTACGACCCGAAGACCTACGAGGCCCGCGCCAAGATCGCCCTGAACCTGAACCCGGTGAACGTGCCGACGGACGAGAAGTGGGCGCACGTGGTCCGCGGCGGCTCGTGGGCCGACAAGGCCGACAAGCTCCGCAGCGCCGGCCGCCGCGTCTCCGAGGAGAGCTGGCAGAAGCACGACCCGCAGGAGCCCCGCAGCATCTGGTGGCTCACCCGGATGGACGTCGTCGGGTTCCGCGTCGTGCTCGCCGAAGAAGACACGCCGGCCCTCGCCGGCGTGAAGCCCAAGGTCGTGAAGAAGTCCGAGTGACCCGAATTCGGAATGCGGAACCCGGAATGCGGAATCGAAGACGGGGGCCCCCAAGCCCTGCCAGACTCCCGATCCCGTCTTCGCTTTTCACCCCGCACTCCGAACTCCGCATTCCGAAGTTCCCCAGGAGCCTTTCCCATGTCGAGCGCGAACCACCGTCGTGATTTCCTGAAGGCCTCGGCGCTCGCCGGGGCGGCCGTGTCGGCGTCCGGGGCGGGGCTGTTCGCCGCCGGCAACGACGCGGTCATCAAGGTCGGCCTGATCGGGTGCGGCGGCCGCGGCACCGGGGCCGTCCGCGACATCCTGGAGGCCGAGGGCCGGATCAACGGGAAGAACCCGAAGGTCGAGATCGTGGCCGTCGGCGACGTGTTCAAGAACAAGGCCGAGAACGCCGCCAAGACGTTCAAGACCGGGAAGAACTACGCCGCCTTCGCCAACCAGATCAAGGTGACCCCCGAGACCACGTTCGACGGGCTCGACGCCTACCAGAAGGTGCTCGCCGCGAACACCGACCTGGTGATCCTGGCCACCCCGCCCGGGTTCCGCCCGCTGCACCTCGAGGCGGCCGTGAAGGCCAACAAGCACGTGTTCTGCGAGAAGCCGGTGTGCGTCGACGCGACCGGGGCGCGGAAGTGCTACGAGCTGGTCGAGGAGTCGAAGAAGAAGAACATCGCGATCGTCGCCGGCACCCAGCGGCGGCACCAGAAGGGGTACATCGAGACGGTCAAGAAGCTCCAGGACGGCGCGATCGGCGAGATCCTCGCCACCCGGTGCGCCTGGAACGGCTCGGGGATCTGGTTCAACGACCGGGCCGCGGACGTGAGCGACGCCCAGTACCAGCTCAACAACTGGTACCACTTCCTGTGGCTGTGCGGCGACCACATCGTCGAGCAGCACGTCCACAACCTGGACGTCATCAACTGGATCATGAACGACCACCCGGTCAAGGCGATCGGCATGGGCGGCCGGGCGAACCGCAAGGTCGGCGACCCGAACGTGGTCGGCAACATCTGGGACCACTACGCGGTCGAGTT
This sequence comes from Gemmata sp., assembly GCF_051859125.1. NCBI lineage: Bacteria > Pseudomonadati > Planctomycetota > Planctomycetia > Gemmatales > Gemmataceae > Gemmata > Gemmata sp. The sequence goes on along the minus strand of NZ_JBHYGG010000002.1, from coordinate 11,299 downwards.
CGAGTACAAGAACGGCGTGAAGATGTACTCGTACTGCCGGCACATCCCGGGCGAGAACGACGTCTCCGAGTCCGTGGTCGGCTCGAAGGGCAAGTGCAAGGTCAGCTCGTACCTCATCAACGGCGAGGAGGTCGCGAAGGACGACATCAACGCCTACGTGCAGGAGCACATCGACCTGCTCAACAGCATCCGCGCCGCGAAGCCGCTGAACGAGCTGAAGAGCGTGACCGACTCGACGTTCACGGCGATCCTGGGCCGCAACGCCTCCTACGCCTGCCGCACCCTGAAGTGGGACGACGCGCTGGCGGCCGCCGACGCGACCATGCCGAAGGACCTGACCCTCCAGTCGGCCCTCCAGGTGACCGCCGCCCCGACCCCCGGCTCGTGGAAGCTCCCGCCCGCCGCCGGGTGAGATGAGACCGTTCCCGCGGGCCGCCGAAGCGCGGCCCGCGGGCCTTCGCTGCCGTGCGAGGTGGGGCAAGTGCCCCGCGTCGCACGGCGGTTTCGTTGGGAGACGTGGCCCGGCGGCGAAGCCGGAACGCGGGCGTTCGGCCGAGCGCTTCCGTCGCCAGTGTGCCCGCCGCGCCGCGGCACGACCGCTCGAAGCCCGACCGGGCCGCCCGTCGATTCACCCCTCGGTCGGTTCGATCACTTCCACACCCGTCGGGCACGTCCACTCCCTCGCATTCCCTCGCGAAGAGCGCACTTCACCGCCCCGCGGCGCGGGCGCTCCGGCGGGTCCGATGTTCCGAGAATCACTATCAATTTTCCGTAATGCGTTAATGGATGGTGTTATAAGTGTTGAAGGTACGGACGAGCCGGGCCCCTCGATCCCGACCCGCCGGTGAGCTGGGGACCGGTCGCGCCGGGTGGACCGGAGCCCGGCCCCGCACGCACCGCCCCGACGCCGGAACGCCCCCCGGAGAGGCAACCATGCACAACTGTCGCACCGCCGCGGTCATCCTCGCCCTGTCCGCGGCCGCCGTCGCCGCGCACTCCCGGTGGGGCGCGTCCCTCGTTGACGAGGCGTCCGAGGCCCGGAGCACGCGGGTCGAGTTCCGGGAGGAGGTGGAACTCCAGGACCACCTCGCGGTCGTCAACCGGGAACTGCTGCACCGCATCGCGATCAAGAACGAGTTGATCGCCGAGCTCATCGCGGGCCGCACGACCCTCGCCGAGGTGACCCAGAAGTTCCTCGTGATGAACCAGTCTCGCTCGGAGTGCATGACGAGCATCCGGGCCACGTACCCCGGCGGCACCGACGAGGAGAAGACGGCCCAGAACGTATTGGGGTACCTTCGGGACGAACTGGGCCGGCAGACGCCGGCCCGCCGCGCCGAGGTTCTCCGCCGCCTGAAGGCCGAGTTCGAGACCGCGTACCCCTCCGGGTTCGGAGCCGACTTTCCCGGCGACCCCGCGCCCGCGGGGGCCGGCCCCGGAACGCACCGGTTCATCTTCGGCCTGATGTACCAGAGCGCGGCCCACGACGCTCAGCAGTGAGTCGTCGGCCGCGTTCCGTCACGTCACCTCGCACGGGGCCCTCGCGAAGTGACCCCGTGGTCGGTCAGCGGCCGCCGTACCCGCTACCGCCGCCGGAGGTCGAATGGACCCCCAAAACTGGACCGCCGGTTCAACTCCACCGGTCGCCCGGGAAATGGGAACCGGTGGCGGGCAAGCGGAAGAGTCACTCGTCGGCGTTCAAGGCCAGTCGCCCTGGCGGCCGTGAGGGGCGTCAACACGATCAACGAACTTGCGTCGCCTACGGGGTACACCAGACCCTGATCCACGCCTGGAAGATGCATCTCCGGACCGGTGCCGGGCCGTGTTCGCCTCGGGAGCCAAGACCCCCGGACCCTTCTGAAGTCAACTCAAGACACGACGGCCGAACTCTTCGAGCACATCGGGCAACACGAGGTCGAACTCGCCAGGGTGAAAATCATCTGCCGCCCCCGTCTGTGACGCCCGGCAGGCGGCGGCACGCGCTCTACGCCAGCGCGCGTCGGGACCGGTCCTGACGCGACGTGTCGCGTTTTTACCCATTCCGGCCGGGCGCGGTTTCGCACGAGCCTTGGGCACGGCAGGTGCGACGACTGTGACCCTCCGTCGGGGGCCGGTGCCGCAGTCCGGGACCCGTCGGAACTGGGCTCCCGGGAACGCACCGGTGGACCCCCTTCGCCGCGGGACGCCGCCACTTCGTGTCCAACCCAAAGGTATCCGATGGGCTCTGCCGCCGCTCGTGCCGCCCTCTCGCTGAGACGAGTCGCACCCCTACTGTTCGCCGCCGGAGTTGCGGGGCTCGGGTGCAACGCGCGGCCGGCGGGGCCGCCGAAGGGTGCCGGGCCGCCCAAGGTCGCCGCCGCGCCGCCCCTGGTCCGGTCCGTGACCGAGTTCACCGATCTGACGGGCACGCTGGCCGCGGTCAAGGCGGCCGACGTCCGCGCCCGGGTGAGCGGGTACGTCCGGGCGGTTCCGTTCCACGAGGGGGCGGAGGTCAAGGCCGGGGACACGCTGGTCCAGATCGACCCGGAGCCGTTCGAACTGGCCGTCGGGCAGGCCCAGACGGCGGTGAAGAGCGCCACCGCCCAGCGGGAGCAGGCCGCCGCGACCGAGACCCGGTTGGCCAAGGGGCTCGGTTCGGGGGTCGTGAGTCAGGAGGAGTACGACCAGGCCAAGGCCCAGGTGCTCGTCACCCGGGCCGGGGTCGAGAAGGCGCAGAAGGACGTCGAACAGGCCCAACTGAACCTCCGGTACGCCACGGTCGTGGCCCCGTTCGACGGCCGCGTGGACCGGGTGTTCGTGAACGAGGGGAACCTGGTGACCGGCGGGACCGGCCAGGGGACGGTCCTCACCCGCGTGGTCACCGTGGACCCGACCTACGCCTACTTCACGGTCGACGAGCACACGGTGCTGGAGTACCTGCGGCGCACGGCCCGGGAGGGCCGGGTGACGACCGGCCAGGGGGGCGGTGTGCCGGTCGAGATCCAGCTCCGGGACGAGACCGGGTACCCCCACAAGGGAACGATCGAGTTCGCCGGCTCGGAACTGAACCCGTCCACCGGCACCCTCCAGATCCGCGGCACGTTCCCCAACCCGGGCCCGCCGCGGCTGCTCCGGCCCGGCCTGTTCGTCCGCGGCCGCATCCCGGGGGCCACCGTTCCCGACGCCGTTCTGATCCCTGACGAGGCGGTCGTCTCCGACCAGGCCCAGCGGGTGGTGTACGTCGTCGGGCCGAACAACCGGGTGGCGGCGAAGCCGGTCCGGCTCGGGCCGCTGTCGCTGGGGCTGCGGGTGGTGGAGGGGCTCGCCCCGACGGACCGGGTCGTCATCACCGGCCTCGCGCGGCTCCAGCCGGAAATGGAGATCGACCCGCAACCGGGCGAGATCACGCCGGTGGCGGACAAGAGCACGGCCGCCGGTCCCGGTGGGTGGGGCACCCCGGGCGGCCCGGGGGCGGTGCCGACCGGCCCGAACGGGAACCCCGGGCAGGGGGCGCAACCCGGCACCGGCGGCAACGCCGCGCCGGGGGGCGGTGCCCGCGGCCGGCCCGCCACGGTCGCCGACCCGCAGGGCCGCGGCCCGTGACGAAGGGGCCCTCCCCCGGCCCCGTTCAGCACGGTTGTTCCCCGCGGGCGGTGCCCCGCACACGCCGGTTCCCGCCGCAGGAGGGGTAATGTTTGCGCGCGTGTTCATCGACCGCCCGGTCCTGGCCTGGGTCCTTTCAATCGTCATCCTCCTGTTCGGGGCGGCGGCCCTGTTCCGGCTGCCGATCGCCCAGTACCCGGAGATCGCCCCGCCGACCGTGACCGTGTCGTGCAACTACCCCGGGGCGAACGCCGTCGTCGTCTCGAACAGCGTGGCCGCCCCGATCGAGCAGCAGGTCAACGGCGTCGAGGGCATGCTGTACATGTCCTCCAACTCCGGGAACGACGGCTCGTACTCGCTGACCATCACGTTCGCCCTGGGCACCGACCTGAACATGGCGCAGGTGCTGGTCCAGAACCGGGTCCAGCAGGCCACCCCGCTCCTGCCCGAGGACGTGCAGCGGCAGGGGGTGCTGGTCCGCAAGCGGACCCCGGACATCCTCCTCATCGCCAACCTGTACTCCCCGGACGACACCCGCAACCAGCTCTACCTGTCGAACTTCGCCACCGTACAGGTGCGGGACGAGATCGCCCGGATCGACGGGGTCGGGGACGTGCTGGTGTTCGGCCAGCAGGACTACAGCATGAAGGCGTGGCTCGACCCGGACCGGCTGGCGGCGAACGGCCTCAGCGCGTCGGACGTGGTGGCCGCGATCCGCGAGCAGAACGTGCAGGTCGCGGCGGGGCGGGTCGGGGCCGAGCCGGCCGCCCCGGGGGTCGCGTTCCAGTTCACCCTCAACGCCCTCGGGCGCCTGGAGACCGTCGAGCAGTTCCAGAACATCGTGGTGAAGGTCGGGGCCGGGGCGGGCGGGACCGGCGGCGGGGCCGCCGCGCCTGCCGCCCCGCCGGGGCTCGCTGCCCCGCCGGCGTCCGACGCCACCGTCCGGCCCGTCGTCAAGCTCGGGGACGTGGCCCGGGTCGAGTTGACGGCACGCACCCAGGACATCACCAACACCCTCGACGGCCGCCCGGCCGTGGGCCTGGCCGTGTTCGCCCTGCCGGGCTCGAACGCCCTCGACGTGGCCGAGCGGGTGAAGGCCCGGCTCGCCGAGATGAAGCGGCGGTTCCCCCCGGGGGTGGACGCCGCCGTCCGGTACGACACCACCCCGTTCATCCGGCAGTCGGTCGAGGAGGTGTACAACACGCTGTTCGACGCCACCCTGCTCGTCGCCATCGTTGTCCTGCTGTTCCTCCAGGACTGGCGGGCGATGATCCTCCCGATGATCGACGTCCCGGTGTCGCTCGTCGGCACCCTCGCCGTCATGTACGTGTTCGGGTTCACCCTGAACAACCTGACCCTGTTCGGCCTGGTGCTGGCGATCGGCATCGTGGTGGACGACGCGATCGTCGTGCTGGAGAACGTCGAGCGGTGGATCGCGAAGGGGTTCGAGGCCCGCGAGGCGACGCTCCGGGCGATGGGCGAGATCACCGGCCCGATCATCGCCATCACGCTGGTGCTCAGCAGCGTGTTCCTGCCCAGCGCGTTCCTGGGCGGGATCACCGGCCAGTTCTTCCGCCAGTTCGCGCTGACGATCTCGGTGGCGATGATGATCTCGGCGGTGAACGCGATGACCCTGACCCCGAGCCGGGCGGCGGCCATCTTCCGGGGCCGGGGACCCGGGCAGCACCGCGCCACCGAGACGCTCCCGCGGTGGGGGTGGGCGCTGCTCCTGGGGTACGCCGGCTACCGGGCCGCGGCCGCCGCGCTGGGCCCGCTCCCGCTGGTGCCCGCGGCGACACCGGCCGTGGCCTACGACCCGACCGGCCTCCGGCTGTGGGCCCAGTGGCTCGGGGCGCACGCGCTGTACATGGCCCCCGGGGCGGCCGCCGGGTGGCTCGTGGCGGCCCGCGTGAACGCCGCCCTGCGGTGGTTCTACGGGCTGTTCAACCGCGGGTTCGACCGGACCGCCCACGGGTACACCTGGGCCGTCGGGCGGCTGCTCCGCGTCGCCCTCGTCGTCCTGGCCGTGTACGGCGCGCTGCTGGTCCTGACGTACCTCGCGTTCACCCGCACGCCGACCGGGTACGTCCCGCCGCAGGACAAGGGCTACCTGCTGGTGTCGGTGCAGCTCCCCGACGCGGCGTCGGCCCAGCGGTCCCGCGAGGTGATGCGGCGGATCGACGGCCTCGTCCGCGCGACCCCGGGGGTCGCCCACACCCTCACCGTCACCGGGCAGTCGTTCGTCCTCGGGGCGACCGGGTCCAACTTCGGGACGATGTTCGTCATCCTGGAACCGTTCGAGGACCGCAAGGGTGACCTGTCGCGGAACGGGTTCGTCGTCATGATGGGCCTGACCGCGACGCTGCTCCGCGAGGAGCCGAACGCGCAGGTGCTCATCCTCCCGCCGCCGCCGGTGCAGGGGCTGGGCAGCGCAGGCGGGTACCGCGTCATGGTCGAGGACCGCGGCGCCCTCGGGCCGGTCGGGCTCCAGCGCGAGGCGGACGCGCTCATCCGGGCGATCGGGGAGGCCCCGGAACTCGGGACCGCGTTCACCGTGTACCGGGCGAACGTGCCGCAACTGTACGTGGACGTGGACCGGGTGCGGTGCATGCAGATGGGGGTGCCGCTGCGGGACGTGTTCGCAACCCTCCAGGTGTACCTCGGCGGGGCGTACGTCAACGACTTCAACCGGTTCGGCCGGAACTGGCAGGTGACCGCCCAGGCCGACGTGCCGTTCCGGATGACGGCCGACACGATCCAGAACCTGCGGGTGCGGAACGACCGGGGGGAGATGGTCCCGCTCGGGGCCGTGGCCCGGATCGAGGACGCGGTCGGGCCGGTGGTCATCCAGCGGTACAACACGTTCCCGGCGGCCGCGGTGAACGGGAACCTCGCCCCGGGGACGAGCACCGGGACCGGCATCCGGATGGTCGAGGCCGCGGCCGACCGGTCCCTGTCGAACCAGGCCGGGTACGAGTGGACCGACATCTCGTTCCTCCAGAACACCGAGGGCAGCACGGCCATCTACGCCTTCGTCGGCGCGGTCGTCCTCGTCTACCTGGTGCTGGCCGGGCTCTACAACAGTTGGTCCCTGCCCCTGGCGATCATCCTGGTGGTGCCGATGTGCCTGCTGTCGGCGGTCGGCGGGGTGTACGCCTTCTCGCTGCTGGTCCCGGCGGTCCGCCCGGAGATCAACATCTTCACCCAGATCGGGCTGGTGGTGCTCGTCGGGCTGGCGTGTAAGAACGCCATCCTGATCGTCGAGTTCGCGGAGCAGCAGCGGAAAGAGGGCAAGCCGCTGCGCGAGGCGACCCTGGAGGCCGTGCGGCTGCGGCTGCGGCCGATCGTGATGACCAGCTTCGCGTTCATCCTCGGGGTGGTCCCGCTGGTGCTGGCCCAGGGGGCCGGAGCCGAGATGCGGCGGACGCTGGGCATCGCGGTGTTCGCCGGGATGCTCGGGGTCACGTTCTTCGGCGTCTTCCTGACGCCCGTCTTCTACTACCTCATCGAGCGGTGGTTGGCCGGGGCCGAGACCGCGAGGCCGCCCGCCGCCCCGCAGACCCCGCCCGCCGCGGCCGCCCCGACTCCCACAGCGACACCTGTGCCGGGGCCGGTGCCGCCCGAACCCGCCGCCTGAGCGGCCACCCGGGAAGCGTACCTCCCCGCACCCGGCGCCATCTCGCGCCGGCTGGGCGGAGCGATCGGGGGCGGCCGTCGCGCTGCCACCTCCGGGACGAGCGGGGGGGCACACGACGGTCGGGGGCAAGGCGCGGGTTCAGTGGCACTCAGGTTGCTGCACCACGTCTGGCTGTTCCGAACCTGGGGGGGTGCGATGAACGGAAGTAACAGTGTGCGGGCCGCGGAGGGGGTGATCCGCGTCCCCCTGTCGATCGTCAACGCGTACCTGATCGGCCCGCCCGGCGCGGGCGACCGCGGGTGGGTGCTCGTGGACGCCGGGCTGTCGTTCTCCCGCGGCGCGATCGTCGCCGCGGCCGCCGCGGCGTTCGGGCCGGACGCGCGGCCGGCCGCGATCGTGCTGACGCACGGCCACTTCGACCACGTCGGTTCGCTGGAGGCGCTCGCGGAGATGTGGGACGCGCCGGTGTTCGCGCACCCGCTGGAGTTGCCGTACCTGACCGGCCGGGCCGACTACCCGCCGCCGGACCCGAGCGTCGGGGGCGGGGCGATGGCCCTGCTGTCGCCCCTGTACTCGCGCCGCGGGGTGGACCTCGGCACCCGCGTGCGCCCCCTGCCGGAGCGCGGGGCCGTGCCGCACCTGCCCGGGTGGCGGTGGCTCCACACGCCCGGGCACTCGCCGGGACACGTCGCACTCTTCCGCGACGCCGACCGCACGCTCGTCGCGGGCGACGCGTTCGTCACGACGAAGCAGGAGTCGTTCTTCGGGGCGGTGTTCAAGCCGCAGGCGATTCACGGCCCGCCGGCGTACTTCACCACCGACTGGGACGCCGCGCGAGCGTCGGTGCGAGCCCTCGCGGAACTCGACCCGGAGGTGGCCGCGACCGGGCACGGGGTGCCGATGCACGGCGGGGAGCTGCGCAGCCAGTTGAACCGCCTCGCGCGGGACTTCGACCGGCTCGCGGTGCCGGCCGGCGGGCGGTACGTGGGGCACCCGGCGCGGGCCGACGCGGGCGGCGTGACGTACACCCCGCCCGCGGTGTTTCCGCCGGCCGCGGTCCTGCTCGCACTGGGCGCAGGGGTGGCCGTCGGCGCGCTGACCGCCGGCTCGTCGGAGTGACGCGACGCGGCCGTTGCGCGCAGGCATCCGCGCCCCGCCGCCGCTGGGGCTCTAGCGGCCGCGGCCGCCGTACCCGCTGTTGTTGCCGCCGACCGGGGTGCCCGTGAACCGCCCGCCCGCGAACGCCGTCAGCAGGTTCGGCATCACCATGAACTGCACCCCCAGGTTGTTCTGGAGCGAGTTGTACGTGACCCCGACGGTCACCGTCAGGTCGGTCCCGGTCCGGGTCAGGAAGAACGAGTTCGACAGCGCCTGGCTGATCCCGAAGTCGTAGCTCGCCGACACGCTCGTGTAGTACCGCGGGCTGAGCTGGTACCCGACGCTCCCGGTCACCGCCCGGCTGTTGATCGGGTCCGTCTGCCGGTAGCTCACCACGAAGTTGGTCCGGTCCGTGCGGTTCAGCGCCGCCCCGATCGTGTAGTACCGCGACCCGGTGTCGTACGGCTCGAACCACCCGGACGAGAACAGGGCCGTGCGGTCCCCCACGTTCCACAGCGCGTCGTACTCCAGGAACCCGAACGGCTTGCCGAAGTTGTCCCGGCCCGAATCGGGGAAGTACGACACCGAGGTGTCGAGGGTGAACACGTCCACCGTGTGCTCGGCCCCGGGGTACCCCCGCTTGGTCTGGAACCGCTGCCGCAGGTCGCCCTGGAGCACGTTGATGTCGTCGAGCGTGTCGACCCGGTTCGTGTACCCGCGGCGGATCAGGTACCGCTGCGGGTTGAACTGGCTCGTCGGGTCGCCGCCGGTGGCCAGCAGCGGCCCGTTCGGCCCGGAGACGAACATCGGCTGCATGGGCGTGATGTTCCGCCACGACTGGTCGGTCGCGTCGTCGTTGAGCCGGTCCAGGAGCGGGAGCTGCGAGAACGGCACGTTGGTCTTGGCGTACAGGTAGTTCGCCCCGAACACCATCTTGTGGTTCAGCCCGCGGACGTTGAACAGATCGCTCGACACGTCCTCGTAGAGCCGCGACAGCGGCAGGCTCGCCCGGGTGCCGCCCCCGCCCCACACCCGGCCCACGCTGTTGCCGTTGAGGTCCTCGGTGTACGCGGCCAGGTCCACGGTGGCGTAGGGCGCGAGCTTCACCGGCCCGAGCGCGAGCGGGACGCTCAGCTCCTGCATCAGGTCGAACCGGCCCGTGTTCACGTTCCGGTCGGTCGAGAGCACCGCGGTCGGGTTGATGGTGCTCGGCCGGGCCTCGGCGTACCCGCCGCTGGCGTGCCCCGAGTACACGAACAGGTCGTTCAGGAACGTCTGCCCGATCGCGTACCCGTCGACCCGCGGGAGCCACTGGGTCTCGGACACCCACGGGCGGTTCAGCCGGTACTCGAACAGGCCGGCGACCGCGAGGTTCCGCTGCTGGTACTTCAGGTACGCGAACGTCTCGTGGTTCGGCCCGGTGTCGAACTCCTGCTTGTAGAACTCTTCGAGGAAGTTCTTGTCGCTCAGGTACGCGATCTGGCCCTGATAGTACAGGCCCTGGATGATCTCCTGTTGGTGCCGCCAGTCGGCCCGGCCGCGGAAGTCCGGTTGGACCGGCTCGGGGCCGCGGTTCCCGCCCAGGATGTCGGTCCCCTGGTCCCGGAGGCCGTAGAGCTTCACGAGCCCGGCCGGGGGCTGGAGCCCGGTCAGCGGGTCGGCCGGCACGTTGTACTGGTAGTCGGTGCCCAGGGCCGGGCCGCGGTACCCCATGTAGTCGGCGTTGAGCCGCCACTTCTGGCCGGGCGGGGGCTTGAGGGCCAGCAGGTCGAACATGTCCCAGGTCGTGTACACGCTCGGGCCGAACATGCGGCTCTGGCCGAGCGAGAACCCGATGAACGGGCCGAGCGGGTCGGTCGCGTCGGCCCGGACCCGGGGCAGGTAGAACACGGGCACGCCCGCGACCTTGGGCACCGCCCCGTAGGCCGTGAGCATCTGCTCCTCGCCCTGGACCGGCTCCCCGGTCAGCAGGTTCCGGTACGGGATCCCGAACACGTTCCGCAGCTGCACCTGGCGGATGCTGAGGGTGACGCGGTTGGCGTCGATCCGCAGGCCCGGGTCGCTCGGCAGGTAGCTCCCGTCGAACGACGCGCCCAGCGCCTCCCAGTTCTCCGTGTCGAGCCGCAGGAGCTCCCGGCCCCGCATCCGGATCGGCTGCGGGAGCTGGTCCGGCTTGAACTCCAGGCTGGCCGCCAGCGCGACCGCCCGCTCCCGCTGCATGTCGTAGTACACCTCGGTCGCGCGGAGCGTCTGGAGCTGCCCCTCCTTGGACTTCGTGCGGACGATGACGTTGCCCGACAGGTACGCCTCGACCTCGGTGGTCCCGGGGCCGCCGGCCTGGAACCCGTTGGCGATGTTGTCGATGGCCAGCCCGCGGACCCACACGACCGCGTCGTCGGTGGCGAACTCGGTCTCCTGGCCGGTCTCGGTGACCGCGTTGACGATCACGCCGCCGGCGAACACGAACCGCCGGGTGCCGTCCGGCAGGAGCTGGCTGTCGAGCGTGTTCGGGGTGCCGTACCGCCGGGTGAACCGGAACTGCTGCGACTTCCCCTGCGGGATCGGCACGACCGACCCGTCGGGGAGGGTGAAGTCCGGCTCGTCGGGGACGCCCGGCGGCTGCCGGGTCGGCTGGAACGCGGTGCGCGGCGGGACGGCCGGCGCGGGGCTGAACAGCGCGTCCGTCGGGAGCGCGCCGCCCACGGGCCGGCCGGTCACGGCGCCCACCGGCGGGGCGGGCGGCGGCGACTGCGCCGGCGCGGGTGCCCCCAGCGCCGTTGCGACGACCACCGCCATCCAGAATGTCACCCGGCCCCTGACCACGGTGCCTCCGCGTCGGCTGCCACACGAGTAGTTTGTGCTTGAAGGCGGCGGGAATATAAGCGCGGCTCCGGGGGAATCAAGCCGGGATCGCGGCCCCCGCGCGAGGGGGTAGGGATCACATTAGTTGGTAGACGTTCGTTTCATGCGGCCGTGGACCGC